>JBFZEZ010000119.1:0-4694 GCA_041306585.1 Spirochaetota bacterium
AGCGCAACTTTGCCTTGTACCAGAATATTCAGATGCGAGTACTTCTGATGGTGCCCTACGGCTAACGTACCTGCGGCCATGCGAACTTCGCGGATCGCAACGCCAGGGCCAAAATAAAAAATTCAAGGTCCTGGGTGAAATAACATACGATAAAAACGAGGGGCGAATGACGATCGGGTTCGTTGACATCATTTTCAAAAGCCCCCTTGCCTACGTTTTCATCGAGAAGAACGCGATCAAACTGTATTTTCCCGTTGATAAAAAACTTTTTATCGACGATACCGGCACCGTAAAAATAAAATATTATGCCGATTTCAGCATTGATTTCAATATCATACATTCGCTCATCCGCGGAATGGTCCCGCTCATCCAGTCATATCAGATCAAAGAGATCACGGCCTCGCCTGAAACACACGAGAACCTCCTGGTGCTTGAAAACGATTCGATCTATCAAACCATATCATTCGACAAGGACAGACCGGACAAGATGCTGCTTATCAATAAAATGACCATGCAAAAATATGAACTGCACTTCGGAGAGATCGTAAACCAGGGTGATTCATGGTATTTCAAAGACGTCAAACTTTTAGCAATTATGGATGAGCTGAAAATCGACATTACATTCAAGAATACACGCATCAATGTCCCGGTTAAAGTGAAGACAATCGAAGAATTCGGGCTAAGGAAGGATATAGAGATAATACAAATGGCCCCCTAATTGTGTAGAGACGCAAAATCTTGCGTCTCCACCCATACCCGCACCCATACCCGCACCCATACCCCACCCACAATCATCCGCACCGCGAAAAACCGCATGAAAGACAGACTGAACACCCGGACTGAAAAACAAGGGGACTGTGACAGTCGGGGCATACCCCCACCATCGTCGTATCGTGCGCTTGTGTCTTGCCGTTGGTTTCGGCATTATTCTTCGCCATCTCGGTATTAGATTCATGCTCATTCGGTCTCGTTTCAAGGCCGACATAACGCTCCAGCGCCTTTGCAATTGCATCTGCGCATGAATAAATTTTACCCCCCTTTTCCCATGCCTGATTGGGGCACCTGACGCCTTTCAGCTGTTTGATAATTGTATCTTTATCTATGCCGCTCCGCAGTGCAAGAGAAATGAGTCGGCTGACCGCCTCGGTCTGGCTTGCAGCGCATCCCCCGCTTTTCCCCATGGCAGCGAAAATTTCAAAGAGTCCGTTTTCATCCTCATTGATGGTTACATACAGCGACCCGCAGCCGGTTGCCATTTTTCGCGTCGCACCCCAGGTGATTTCATTCCGGGGACGCGGCACGATGTGGCGCGACGGCGCAACAGTTTCCCTGACTGATTCATGGGTTTTCGATGGGTCCTTTTTCGTCTCAAGGACCTGTGCGACCCGTGACCCGTCGCGATATACAGTGACCCCCTTACATCCAAGTTTATAAGCAAGGGAATATACATGTTCGATGTCAGCGACTGATGCTTCGTGGGAAAAATTCACTGTTTTAGAAACTGCGTTGTCGACATTCTCCTGGAATGCTGCCTGAATTTTGATGTGCCACTCGGGGGAGATATCATGGGCGGTCACAAAAATCTTCCTGATTTTTTCCGGGATCTCCTCCATATCTTTGATGGACCCATGCTCGGCAACCTTTGCCATCATTTCACTGCTGAAATAGCCGCCGTCTTTTGCCATAGCTTCAAACAGAGGGTTCGTCTCAACAAGGACGTTATTATCAAGGACATTCCTTACGTAAGCAAGGGCGAAAAAGGGCTCGATTCCGCTCGATGCGTTGGCTATGATGCTGATCGTCCCTGTCGGCGCGATCGTCGTGGTCGTGGCGTTCCTCATCGCCTCCTCCCCTCTCTCCGAGTAGACGGACTTCCCGAAGTTCGGAAAAGCCCCGCGTTCACGGGCCAATTCGCGCGAATACCGCTTCGATTCATCCTGAATCGCCGACATGAAAGAACCGGCAACCTCAATTGCCTCGTTGCTGTTATACGATATACCCAGCTTTATGAGAACATCAGCAAACCCCATGACGCCAAGCCCGATCTTCCGGTTGGCCAGGGTGTTGTCATGTATTTCATCAAGGGGATACCTGTTCAGGTCTATCACATTGTCGAGAAAATGAACAGCATCCCTCGTCTTTGCACGGAGGGAATCATAATTGATATGCCAGGAATTTTCCTTCTTCTCTAATACGCTGTTAAGATTTATAGAACCCAGGTTGCACGATTCAAAAGGGAGAAGCGGTTGTTCACCGCACGGGTTGGTGCTCTCGATCTCCCCAATGCTCTTCAGCGGATTATATTCGTTGATACGATCGATAAAAATTATCCCCGGCTCGCCATTGCTCCATGCCTTGCGCACAATCAGATCGAACACCTCGCGGGCATTCAACGTCCCTGCCGGCTCCCCTGTCCTGGGGTTCTTCAGCTGGTAATTGTCATTGTTTTCAACAGCATCCATAAATCGGTCGGTTATGGCCACAGATATATTGAAATTCGTCAGCGACTGTTCATTCTCCTTCGATTGAATAAATTCAAGTATATCAGGGTGATCGACATTGAGAATGGCCATGTTCGCACCACGGCGCGTTCCGCCTTGCTTGATCGTTTCAGTTGCGGCATTGAAAATATTCATAAACGAAACCGGCCCGCTGGAGATGCCGGCTGTTGACCGCACGACATCGTTTTTCGGACGGAGGCGCGAAAAGGAAAAGCCGGTCCCTCCTCCGCTTTTATGTATAAGGGCCATGTTTTTTATCGAATCAAAAATTTTATCCATTGAATCTTCAACCGGCAGCACAAAACAGGCGGAGAGCTGACCAAGAGCCCTCCCTGCGTTCATGAGTGTCGGGCTGTTCGGCATAAACTCGAGTCTGGCCATCATCTCATAGAACAATGTGGCAGTCGCATTTACCTCATCCTGTGTCCGGTTATATGCGAAATCGGCGGATGCGATGTACCGCGCTACCCGCTCAAACATGTCCCTCGGTGTTTCAATGACAGTACCCTGATCGTCCTTTGCAAGATAGCGCTTGTCAAGCACGACCCTCGCATTGTCGGTCAATACGGGTTCAACAGTTGAAGAAATTTTTACGTTCGTCCAATCAAGTTCTTTTGTTTTTAACGACAGCAATGCGCCCCCCCTTTTACCATTTTAATAAAGTCATTGAAAAGATAATGAGAATCATGAGGCCCTGGACTGGCCTCGGGATGATACTGTACTGAAAAAATGGGGAGCTTCTTATGTCGAAGCCCCTCAACGGTGTTGTCATTCAGATTGATGTGGGTTATTTCCACGTCAGCATTGTTCTTCAAGGATTCGTAATCAGCTGCGAAGCCATGGTTCTGGGCCGTTATTTCGATCTGCCCTGTCTTGAGGTTTTTTACCGGCTGGTTTCCTCCCCTATGACCGAATTTCAATTTATAGGTACGTCCGCCGAAACCGAGGGAAATTATCTGATGGCCAAGGCAAATCCCGAAGGTCGGAACCTGTTTTTTCATGATCTCACACACAAGGTCCTTTGCATACGTAACTGCCCCGGGGTCACCGGGGCCATTGGAAAGAAATACACCCACAGCGCCATCGCTCAGGACCTTTTCCAGAGGGGTCTTTGCCGGATAGACAGTCAGGGCAAATCCTTCCTTATTGAGGAGGCGCAGGATATTTTTTTTCACGCCGAAATCGTATACTGCAATCTTCGGCATTGAGGCATCTGAATTACCGAAACTGTATGGCTCTTTGCAGGAAACCCCGGAAGCCAGGTCGAGGCCTTCCATATCAGGGTGGGCTTTCAATCGTTCAACGGCATTTTTCTTATCAAAAAAAATCCCGCCCCTGAGGGCCCCTTTATCGCGGATATGCACAGTCAGCTTACGCGTGTCAATACCCTCAATCGCGGGGACCCGCGCCTGTATCAGGTACTCAGCCAGGGACTTCGTCCCCCTGAAATTGGAATAAGTTTTACAGTATTCTTTAACGACAAATCCTGCAACCTGTACTGCTTCTGATTCCACATCTTCATCATTGACCCCGTAATTACCGATCATCGGGTAGGTCATGGTAATGATCTGGCCATTGTAGGATGGATCGGTCAGGATCTCCTGGTAACCGCTCATGGAGGTATTGAACACAACCTCTCCGGGTTGTTCCCCTTCAAAACCAAAACTGGAACCGGGAAATTCGGTCCCATCTTCGAGAATGAGATATGCGTCCCTTGACATAACGTTCCTCTATTATAAACTTGATTATTATTTTCTATCCAAGGCTTTCAAGCCATTTTTTTTAAATTTTTTTAATTATTCTGCTGTATGCGTCAAAAAACCCCATGTCATTCCCGCGCAGGCGGGAATCCTTCTCGCTTGACGCACATTAAGTATTCCCCTCTTCACGGTGATGACATGGATTGTTACCCCTAAAAAAAGACCCCTTACATTAATACCTCATAACAATAATAATTATCTGACTTGGACGATTTTTCCATGTTACATGGGGAATTGGGTATATACCCGATTCCCCAACCAAAAAAATAAGCCTGACTCACATTAATTAGGGATACTAAAAAATTAATAGTGCCGTGACCGCATGAATTTAAACTAATTTGGAATGGAATCATATCCACCGAAGAGCCCCCTAAATCCCCCGGAGGGGGACTTTCAGGAGTTTTCATTAAGTCCCCCTCCGGGGGATTTAGGG
>JBFZEZ010000120.1:0-4146 GCA_041306585.1 Spirochaetota bacterium
CTGACTCAAGTAATAACAACAGGAATCCCACCATGGAGGCCGCGGAAATGAAACTATACCGATTCCGGATTTTTTCCGAAACCCTGCGCATCCTGTTTGAATTTTTTGAAAAAAACAACATCCATTCCGCATTGGGGATTCATGAGCGATTGAATGCAGCAGAAGGGGGTCCGCCGGGAGGGATGTGACGTGGGTTGTGGTTGAGTGAGGAGGGGGAATATTTTTTCCATGAAATTGCCTCTTTATAAAAAATGCCAGGAAAGTAAAATAAGTATTGCCTTATTTTACTTTTGCAAGTATAAGTAAAATAAAAGAATCCATATGTTATAATGGAGTATTCAATGGACATCAAAGATTTTAAGGCCGGATCTGAAAGGAAAGGGTACCAATATCATTATTTCTTACCGGAGAAAATCAACCATTCCTTTTTTTGGACTGATGAAACCATAAATGAGCTTCTTGAAACTGCATCATATAAATTAGGCGAATTGAATTCTTTTTCCCGCTTTGTTCCCGATACTGATATGTTCATCATGATGCATATATTTAAAGAAGCGGTTGTATCGAGCCGCATTGAGGGTACACGAACAAATATTGAAGAAGCTTTGATTGAAGCAAAAGAGATAAATCCGGAACGAAGGGACGACTGGAAAGAGGTCAATAATTATGTTGCGGCAATGAACGCGGCCATTGAAGAACTGAAAACACTTCCGATTTCCGGAAGGTTGATTAAAAATATTCATAAAATCCTCCTCTCAAGTGTAAGGGGAGAGCAAAAAAATCCCGGTGAGTTCAGACAGTCTCAAAACTGGATCGGCGGAGCGAGTCAGGCGGATGCGGTTTTTATCCCTCCTGCTCATACAGAATTACCCGAACTCATGACCGACCTTGAATTTTTTTTCCATAACAGCGATATTAAGATACCGCATCTGATCAGGATAGCGATTGCACACTATCAGTTTGAAACAATTCACCCGTTCCTGGACGGCAATGGAAGGATCGGCCGTTTGCTGATCACCCTTTACCTGGTGTCAAGCGGCATTCTTGACAAGCCGCTGTTATATCTCTCTGATTTTTTTGAAAGAAACAAGACCCTGTATTATGACAACCTGACGTTTGTGCGGACGAAAAACGACCTTGGTCAATGGATCAGGTTTTTTCTGACCGGGATAATCCAGACTTCTGAAAATTCCGTTGCAACCCTGAAGAAAATCGTGGACATGAAGGGATCAATTGAGAAAGAGAGGATCATTCACATGGGAAAACGATCGAAGCAGGGGCTGGAATTTTTCCATCACCTTTTCAAAAAGCCGGTCGTTACCATCAGGGACGTTCAATCCATGACCGCACTCTCCCCGAAAGCAGCGAATGACATGGTGAAGATATTTATGGAAACGAAAATCCTTGTTGAGACCACGGGATATCAGAGGAACCGGGTTTTTGTGTTTGAGGAGTATGTGAGGATGTTTTGAGCAGGATTTTCAGGTGAAAGATCAGATAACGGTTCAGGCACTATCGGTAAAAATCGAGGCACAAGTCGAGGCACAAGTCGACCTTGATGTTCTTGCCGCGTGCAGAGAAAAGCCGCTCTCATCATCTGAAATTGCCGTTGTGCTTGGCCATAAAAAGCTGAGCGGTAATCTGCGGAAGGCCCTTCCCCGGTTGAAGGGAGAAGGGGTGCTTGAATAAAACCCGGGCCGCAGTGACAGTGAAGATGATAAAACAATAGATATATACCCGATTCCCCGATCTAACATAGAAAAATCGCCAAAGTCGAGTAAATTACTGACGGACAACAAAATTAATTGAAAAATTTAAATAGTATTTATGTGCTTAATAAATGTTTATGTATATAGAGAGGTCATGATCGACGAGAACCTTTCGGTTTTTGACGCGCAAGATTTTATCGCGGAAGTCACGCAGCACATCCCGCTGCCGAGGGTGAGGCTCGTGCGGTATAAAAATAATTGCGGTGATCACCGATCCGGATGAGGTGAAAAAGATACTGAAGCACTTGATAAAGATCGGGAAGTCACCGCCAGGCGTAGGAGCTGATTTTAATTAAAATCAAAAATGAAACGGGCATGCTGCGCGGAGCCACAGTATAGAATCTCTCGAGATCGAAGTTTTCAGATCCGGGTATGTTAATTTTTTTAAAGGATTGTGTTATCTCGCATTTTGTGATTGATTTTCTTGAGCTTTGATTATAGACTTCTCTATTACTTATCGTCGGAACCGTCACCGGGAGAACATATGGACAAAATCGGTCGTTACGAATTTATCGAAAAAATCAAAGAAACATCCGGGGCAACCATCCACCGGGCCCTGTGCGGAGGCGAGAAGTTCATCATCAAGCTTCTCAAGGCCCAGTATCCGACAGCAGCGGAAATAGCGCGGTTCAAGCACGAATACACCATTCTCGAAAGCCTGGACATCCCGGGCATCGTACGCCCAGTGGAAATAATTGATTCAAGCGAAGGGATAGCAATCGTTGAAGAGGACTTCCTGGGGATTTCGCTGAAAGACATGCTGAAAAACGGGCCGTTTGAAATCGGCATGTTCCTTGAAATCGGCATCGAGGTTTCGCGTACACTGGGCGAGCTCCACCTCAAAAACATCATACACAACGACATCAAACCCGCGAACATCCTCATCAACCGCGAACGGGGGATCATCAAGATTACCGATTTCGGCATATCGGCAATACTTACCAAACAGAACGAAGAATTATTCAACCCTGCAGTGGTGGCAGGAACCCTCGTATATATGTCGCCTGAACAAACAGGGCGCATGAACAGGACCGTCGATTACCGGACCGACCTGTATTCCCTTGGCGTGACATTCTTCGAGCTTGTCACCGGCAATCTCCCCTTCACCTCGACCGACCCGATGGAAATCATGCACTCGCACATCGCGCGGAGACCACCCCTGGTAATTAACGTAAACGGGAAAATACCCGTCGTGCTCTCCCGCATAATCGACCGGCTGCTTTCGAAAATTGCCGAAGAACGGTACCAAAACGCCTTTGGTGTGATGGCAGACTTAAACAGATGTTACGCCTCATGGAACACATACGGCTCCGTCTCAGACTTCGAAATCGGCCTGGAGGATGTCTCCCTGAAATTCAATATTCCCTCGCTCCTCGTGGGCCGTGAAAGGGAGCTCGCGCTCATCCTCGATGCATACGAGAATTCCCGGAAGAAATCGAGGAACATCATCATGGTCACAGGCGCCCCGGGTATAGGAAAATCCGCATTGATACACGAACTGCACAAGCCGATCACCTCACGCAGCGGATACTTAATTTCAGGCAAGTACGACCAGCTGAAACGGGACGTGCCCTACAGCGCCGTCATCCAGGCATTCCAACACCTGGTACGGCAGATACTTTCGGAGGACCAGACCAAAATAAACCGGTGGAAGGATTTGATTAAGGTCGCCCTCGGCGTCAACGCGGGCATCATCACCAGCGTCATCCCCGAGATCGAACTCCTCATCGGCAGGCATGCCCTTCCGGAGGAACTTGGGCCCGAAGAGTCCCGGAACCGGTTCATGTACACGTTCAAGCAATTCATCGGGGTGTTCTGCACCGAAGACCACCCGGTAGCGATGTTCCTTGACGACCTCCAGTGGATCGACATCGCCAGCCTCAACCTGTTTGAATCCATTGTGACCGACACTGCCATGGACAGCCTCTTCATCCTCGGTGCCTACCGCGACCGGGAGCTTGAAAAAAGCCATCCTTTGGGGAAGGTATTCGAAGAATTGCAGTTGAAGGGCGTGCACGTGACGACGCTGAATCTCGCCCCATTGACCAGCAACGACATCCAGGTCTTAATTTCCCACTTCATGAAAGCGACCAAGACGACCATTGCCCAGCTGTCTAAACTGGTGTTCGAGAAAACCGGGGGAAACCCCTTCTTTGTGAACCACTTCCTCAAGGCCCTCTTCGACGACGGCAAGCTGGTATACACCCCCGGCACCGGTTGGAAGTGGGACATAAACGAGATCTCAACCATGGACATAACGGACAACGTGGTCGACCTGATGGTCAGGAAAATCCGCTCCCTGCCGGCGATGCAGGCCGACATGCTGAAGATGTGCGCCTGCATCGGAAACCGTTTCGACCTCGAGATGCTGTCGCAG
>JBFZEZ010000121.1:0-6906 GCA_041306585.1 Spirochaetota bacterium
TTTAATCGTGTTATACAAAAATGTGGTGATGACTGGCGGTCGAGATTAAATCACGGTCAAATTGAAAAAAAAGTAGCATAATTAAGAAAGAACTTGACTGTCATCATAGACAACCCCCCGGGGGGGCTTCGTGAATAATGGATGGCGATACCTACAAAATTCATTTCCTACCGATAAAAAAATTCTAAAGTAGGGACAAAAATGACTTGCATTATCATTATTTGGCGTTTATTTTAACCATATTATCTTACCGGTTAATCGGCTGTTGATCACCTCCTGCTGAAGGAATTTGCTAGATGATATTCTGTATGGGGGAAAACCCCATGAATCGATTGCCGGGCTTCCTATCGATTAAATGTTCCTTCACCTATTGCATTTTTTTTAAATATGAACATATTGTAACTGTAAGTTGAGGTGTTAAGCCATGACGACAGATAATGAAAAAAGAAAGGCTGAACGAAGGATCCATACTATCGAGCGGTTTATTGAGCAATAACCGAAAAAATTTTCCCCTGAAGAAGAAATTTTTTCACACATAAAGCGCGGCGACCGCATATTCATCAGCACCGCCTGCGGGGAGCCTCAGTACCTTGTTACCGCACTCACCAAGTATATAGAATCGAACCCGAAGGCTTTTGCCGACGCAGAAGTTATGCACGTATGGACGTTGGGGGTCGCGCCGTATGCCGACCAGAAATTCAATTATAATTTCAGGCACAATTCATTCTTTATCGGGGACAACACCCGCGATGCGGTTAACTCCGGCCTTGCAGATTATACCCCGATATTTTTGTCGAGGATCCCGCAGCTTTTCAGGAACAGGATGATTCCAATCGATATCGCACTTATACAGACATCACTTCCAGATGACAACGGTTATGTTAGTCTCGGCGTGAGTGTGGACATAACAAAGACCGCAATTGACTGTGCCGGGATCATAATTGCACAGATCAATCCGAATATGCCGCGGGTCCACGGCGACACCTTTATTCATATCGATGATATCGATTACGCCCTTTTTCACGAGGAAGACCTGCTTGAATACAATCCGAAGGTCCCGAATGAAATAGCCAACCAGATCGGTAAATATGTTTCGCGCATCGTCAACGACGGGGATACGATCCAGGTCGGTTACGGGAGCATGCCCAGTGCGATCCTTCATAACCTGAAAGACAAGAAGCACCTGGGGATCCACACCGAGCTCCTCACCCAGGAGATGGTTGACCTCATAAAAGCCGGGGTCATCGATAATTCGCGTAAATCTCTCGACCGCGGAAAAGTGGTGGCTGCTTTCTGCATGGGCACCAAGGAGACCTATCAGTTTATTAACGACAATCCCATAATCGATTTCAGGGAGATCAGTTATACGAACAATCCCCTCAATATCGCGCAGATACACAATATGGTCGCCATCAACGCCGCATTACAGATCGACCTGACAGGACAGGCAACTGCTGAATCGATCGGGAGCCGTTTTTTTAGCGGCATCGGCGGTCATGCAGACTTCATGCGCGGCGCCCTTCTTTCGCCGGGTGGAAAAACGATCCTGGTGCTCAAGTCGACCGCGAGGAATGAGACTGTTTCCCGCATTGTCCCGTTTCTTGACAGCGGGGCCGGGGTGACCCTGAACAGGGGCGATATTCATTATGTTGTTACTGAGTACGGGATTGCATATCTGCATGGTAAGAATATCCGCGAAAGGGCAATGGACCTCATTTCAATAGCACATCCCAAGTTCAGGGCCGAACTTATCGAGCAGGCCAAGAGCCATAACCTGATCTATCGCGACCAGGCCTTTATCCCCGGCAAAAAGGGGGAATACCCGGAGCACATAGAGACCGTCAGGACCACGCGGACCGGGCTGGTTGTCCGCCTGCGTCCCGTTAAAATTAACGATGAGACCCTCATCAAAGACCTTTTTTATTCACTCTCCGACCAGAGCTTCCAGCGCCGTTTTATCTCATCAAGGCGCGACATGCCCCACAAACTCAGGCAGGAGTTTGTCGTGATCGATTATTCAAAGGAGATGGTCATCCTGGCGTGCGTGGAGACGAGCGGTAAGGAGATCGCGGTCGGGATGGGGCAGACTATAAAGGACGAGCACCAGATGGGGGAAGTCGCTTTTGCTGTTAACGACAATTATCAGAATAACGGGATCGGCACCGAACTCCTGTCGTACCTGACGGTGCTTGCCAAGCGCGAGGGACTGCAGGGGTTCACGGCAGAGGTCCTCGTTGAGAACAAGCCCATGCTCCATGTGTTTGAGAAGATGGGATTTGACATGGACAAGAAGATCGAGGATGGCGTTTATCAACTCATTATGAGATTTGGAGATACCAAAGATGAAAGGCGTAAGTGATTCGATTAAATTTCTCTTTGAGCCGAGGAGCTTCGCAGTGATCGGTGCATCACCGGACCCGCGAAAGATCGGCCATTCGATCGTCCGCAACCTCCAGAGGGGAGGGTTCGCAGGAAAAATATACCCGGTCTCTCCCAGGGGGGGTGAAATACTCGGACTTCCAGTCTATAAGAATATCAACGATATCGATGGTGAGATCGATGTCGCATCGATTGCCATTCCTTCGGAGCTTTGTGTTGACGCTGTCCGCATGTGCGCGGCAAAGGGGGTCAAAAATGTGCAGATCATCACCTCCGGTTTTTCAGAAACCGGGAACCACCGTGAAGAGGACGAGATAGTGCGGATAGCACAGAACGCCGGGACCCGAGTGCTGGGCCCCAACATCTTCGGCATGTTTTCCGCCCGATCCTCCGCTAACTCCACTTTTTCAGCGACGAACATTCTCCCCGGGAATGTTGCCATCATCACGCAGAGCGGGGCGCTGGGGATCGCCATGATCGGCAAGACGGCAGTCGACAACATGGGGTTGTCCGCGATCGTCTCCCTGGGGAACAAGAGCGACATAGACGAGGCCGATCTTCTCGAGTATCTTGTTGAACAGGAGGAAACGAAGGTCATCCTTATGTATATAGAAGGGGTGAAAAACGGCGAACGCCTGATTCCCATCCTGGAAAAAACGGTGAGGGTGAAACCGGTCGTCGTTATCAAATCAGGGCGTTCGAAACGGGGGGCCATGGCCGCCGCCTCGCATACCGGTTCGCTGGCCGGTTCCGATAATATCTTTGATGCCGTTATGCGTCAGTGCGGGGTCCTCAGGGCCGAGAGCATCGACGAGGCGTTCAACTGGTGTAAATTTCTAGCGGCAAGCCCTGAACCGCGCCGGGACCATGCCGTGATCGTGACCAACGGCGGGGGCATCGGGGTCCTTGCAACCGACGCTTGTGAAAAATTCGGGATAGAGCTCTATGACAACCAGGAGGTGCTGAAGGACGTATTCGGGCCTGCGACCCCGTCGTTTGGATCTACAAAAAATCCGGTCGACATCACGGGAGGGGCAATGGCCGGCGACTATACGATGGCACTGTCAGCCCCTGCCCTGAACGACAACATGGACGCGACCATGGCGCTCTACTGCGAAACAGCGACATTCGATTCAGAGAACCTCGCTCCGATGATCCGCGAAACCTATCTGAAACATCTTGAGAAGGGGAAGCCGATCAGTTATGCGATCGTGGGCGGTGAATCGGTCGAAAAGGCGTTGATCCAGCTCAAACGGGAGAACATACCGGTCTATAGCGATGTAATTCCAGCCGTATCATGCCTGGGGGCCGCTTATGCATATTACCGGAGGCGCAGGGAGCCGCTTAAAGATGACGACATGGCGCTGATTGATATTGAAAAAATTAATAATGTTGTTCATGCTGTCCTTGCAGACGGGAGAAATTTTCTTCTCGCCAATGAAGCGCGCGACGTCATGCATGCTGCCGGTATCAGCATCCCGCAGAGCAAAGTCGCCCGCAATATTGTTGAGGCGATTTCCTTTTCCGAGCAGATGGGGTATCCCCTTGTCATGAAGATCGTATCCCGGGACATTGTCCATAAAAGCGACGCGGGGGGGATTGCGCTTGATCTGGAGAATAAGAAAGAGGTCATGGAGGCATACGAGGCGATCATGCATAACTGCAGGGCGTATAAGCCGGACGCGATAATCGACGGGGTCGAGATCGCTGAAATGGCGCAGCCGGGCCTCGAGCTTGTCGTAGGCGCGGTCAGGGACGCATCGTTCGGGCCGATCGTTATGTGCGGACTTGGCGGTATTTACGTGGAGGTCATGAAGGACGTTTCCTTCCGGTCATTCCCTCTGAATAAACGGGAGGTCATGGTCATGCTCCAGGAGGTCCGTTCGTTTCCGCTCCTCATGGGGGTTCGCGGCGAACCGCGGAAGGACGTTGAGGGTGTTGTCGACGCCATCATCCGGGTCGGCACGATACTGTATGAATGCCCGAACATCAGCGATATCGAAATAAATCCTTTCAGGGTCTATGAACAGAAAAAGGGCTTGAAGGCTTTGGATGCAAGAATTTTACTTAAACCTCAGGGAGGAAAATAATATGAATAAGATAGTCATCGGATCAACCAGAGAAGGGGCGGGGAAAACCAGCATCATTGTAGGTCTTATGTACGCCCTCAAAAAAAAATTCGGATACATAAAACCCTTCGGCGACCGTCTGATATATCGGAGAAAACGGAATTGGGACTATGATTCCAGCCTGATCATAGATATCTTTCAGCTCGAAGAGGAGCCTGAGAGCATAACCCTCGGGTTTGACCACTCTAAGCTGCGTTATGTGTATGACGAGCCGGCAGTGAAGAATGCGTTGAACGGAATGGTGAACAATGCCGGGGAAGGGAAGGACATCCTTTTCGTCGAAGGGGGGAGGGACATTTTTTACGGGTCATCCCTGCATCTTGACGCGTTGTCGGTCTCGCAGTATATCGATGGTACGCTCATACTCGTGGTCAGCGGTTCGAGCGACAGCATTATCGATGACCTGAAGTTCATTACGAAATATGTTGATGTCAATAAAATAAATTTCGGAGGGACCATCATCAATAAAGTCCAGGACCTCGACGAGTTTGAAGATGTTTATCTGAAAGAAATCAAGAAGATGAACATCCCAGTGCTCGGCATCATACCCCACAAGGATCAGCTCAGCCACTTCAGCATAAGCTATCTCGCTGAAAAATTATATGCCAAGGTTATCGCAGGCGAGAATGGCATCTCCAATGTCATTAAAAATATATTCGTCGGCGCGATGTCGACCGATGAGACTTTGCGTAATCCGCTTTTCAATAAGGACGATAAATTTCTTATCACGAGCGGCGACCGGAGCGACATGATCCTTGCCGCGATTGAAAGCAACACCGTGGGGATCCTGCTCACGAACAATATACTTCCGCCGTCGAGCATCATATCGAAGGCTGAAGAAAAAAACATTCCGCTCCTGCTTGTCACTATGGACACATATCAGGCAACAAGGCAGATTGAGCGCATGGAGGCCCTTCTTACAAAAGACAATGCCGACAGGATCAAACTGTTGACACAGCTTGTCGAAAAGTATGTAAGGCTGGATGAGGTGATTAAATAATACCCGTGTATATACAGGCAATGAGTGGGGGAGGGGGAGGCGGCAATGAGCATAGGAATTAAACGGTCTCATATTCTCACGAACAGTTTTGTCAAACTCATTGAGGAAAATCATGAGAAGATTACCGAATTTTTCATGAACGACCTCCTGAAGAACCCGGATACCGAGGCATACCGTCACATCTCCAGGGATTCGATGTATGAATCAAGCGATATGGTCTATCGTGACCTTTCGCAGTGGATCGCCCGGGATTTTTCAAAGAAAAAAATTGAAGAGAGGTACTTGAAGATCGGCCGCGAACGGTACTTCAGCGGCATTCCTTTTTTTCAGGTGCAGAAAGCCCTCGTTCTGCAAAAACGGCACCTCTGGCTCTTTGTCATGGACAAACTTTACAGCGACAGTACCATACTCACAGAAGCGCTTGAGCTGAACAATCGTGTTACCCTGTATTTCGACCGTGCGGTGTATTATATTCTCAAGGCGTACGCGCAATGAAAAATCACTTGACGTAAACAATTTTATCCCTAAAATAATAAAATGCCTCAAGATAACGAAATCGATATTGTCAAAGAAGCGGTTGCCATCAGTAAACTGCTTGCCGCATCCGGCATAAAATGGCCGTGTGTCGGCGCTCAAGCAGTGGGCATCTATGGTTATATCAGGGCCACCGAGGATGTCGATATTGTCATTTCCCCCGATGACCTGGAGAAGCTGGATCTTCTGTTGAAAGAAAAAGGATTTATTATTCATAAGGATTCCATTGATTTCAAGGATGGCTTCAAGCTTTTCAGGCGGGTTAAAATCGTAGGCTCTGAGTATTTTGTTCTGGATATTTTGATTCCGTCTGATAATTTCTCTCAATTACTTGAAAACCGATTAGAGGGCCTGATTGAAGATGCTACGGTTTACGTAATATCAAAACAGGACCTTGTGTCAATGAAAAGGATATCCGGAAGAGACCAGGACATGGTCGACATAGCGGAATTAGAAAAAAATGAAAGATAACAAAGACGTACCTGATTTCACCCGCGTTTATAAAAAAATTTTTATGCTTTCAAGAAGCGTGCTCATGCTCCGCCGGGCTTTTCCGCATTCCGAGTCGGATGGAAGAGCTGAAATGGACAGGAGGTTTATTGAGGAATGGAAATATATTGAAAAATCTAATTGCGGGAAAATCCCTTGATTTTTAACGGAGTCTGACATGGGAAAAAACGGGGTTATTATTGCAAAGCTGTCAATAATTGAAGAATACCTGATAAAACTTAAAAAATATCTTCCAGTCACTATGGAGCAACTTAAGGATGATTGGGGCCTTCAGAAAATTATTGAACGATCGCTTCAGGTAATGATCGAAGTAATGATCGATGTCGCTGAAAGAATAATCGCATACAACAACAT
>JBFZEZ010000122.1:0-6643 GCA_041306585.1 Spirochaetota bacterium
CTCTATTACTGATTACTGAACGTCAGCCCGTCACTCCCGGTGGCCACTTTGATTTTGCAGTCCTGCCCGAGGTTTCCCGAAAGTATTTTTACTGAAAGGGGATTCAGCAGATATTTCTGAATGGCCCTTTTAAGTGGCCGTGCCCCAAACTGCGGATCAAAACCCTCAGTGATAAGAAAATCCAAGGCTTTTTTCGTGAATTCAAGGGAGATCCCCCGTTCACGCAAACGCTTGGCGACATCCTGGAGCTGGATTTTAATGATATCCTTGATATGCTCTTTAGAGAGGGGATTGAAAATGATCACCTCATCGATGCGGTTTAAAAATTCAGGCTTGAAGTGGGCCTTAAGTTCCTGTTGGACCCCCGCACGTCTTTCCTCCATGGGGATAGCTTCATTTGCAATGTATGATGTTCCGATGTTTGATGTCATTATGATGAGCGAATTTTTAAAATCAATATGTCTCCCTTTCGAGTCGGTGAGCCGCCCTTCATCCAATATCTGGAGAAAAATGTTGAACACATCGTGATGGGCCTTTTCGATTTCATCAATGAGGATGACCGCGTACGGTCTCCGCCGCACAGCTTCTGTCAGCTGACCGCCTTCATCGTAACCAACGTATCCCGGAGGCGCGCCGATAAGACGGGCGACTGCATGCTTCTCCATATATTCCGACATATCGATGCGGATAATGGCCTTTTCATCATTGAAAATAAACTGGGCAACGGCCTTGGCTGTTTCAGTTTTTCCCACGCCCGTGGGCCCCATAAAAATAAAAGACCCTATCGGACGATGCGGGTCCTGCAGCCCGGACCTCGAACGCCGCACTGCGTCTGATATGGCTGTGATCGCCTCGTGCTGCCCGACGACACGCTGTTCGAGGGTACGCTCCATAGCGATGAGCTTTTCCTTCTCGCCCTCAAGCATCCGGGTCACGGGGATACCGGTCCATCGGGAGACCACCTCGGCGATTTCCTGTTCGGTCACCTCCTCCTTGAGAAGGGTGGCCCCGTGCTGCATTTCCTTCAAACGTGCGTTTGCCGCAGTCATTTTTTTCTCAAGGTCGGTAATTTTTCCATAGCGTATCTCGGCGACGAGGTTAAGGTTCCCCTCACGTTCCGCCCGCTGTTCGGCAAGACGCTGGGTCTCGATCTGCTCCTTGATCTGCCGCAGCTCGGTGATGACCCCTTTCTCGTTTTTCCACTGCGCAACGAGCACATTCTTTTTCTCGTTGAGGTTCGCGAGGTTCTCCTCGAGCTTACCAAGGCGCTCGCGCGACGCCTTGTCTTTTTCCTTTTTCAGCGCCTCGCGCTCAATTGAGAGCTGTCTGATTTTACGCTCAATCTCATCAATTTCTACCGGCATCGAATCAATTTCCATTTTAATGTGCGAAGCCGCTTCATCGATAAGGTCAACCGCCTTGTCGGGAAGAAAGCGGTTGGTTATATAACGGTTTGACAGCATTGCCGCTGCAACAACGGCTGAGTCTGAAATTCGTACGCCGTGATGCACTTCATATTTTTCCTTGAGCCCCCGGAGAATCGCGATGGTATCGTCAACTGAAGGCTCGCTGGTAAACACAGGCTGAAAACGCCGTTCGAGCGCCTTGTCTTTCTCGATATATTTCTGGTACTCGTTCAAAGTCGTCGCACCGACGGTACGCAGGCTCCCCCGCGCAAGGGCCGGCTTCAGCATATTAGAGGCGTCCATCGATCCTTCAGCGGCGCCTGTACCGACAAGTGTATGCAATTCATCGATGAATAGAATAACCTCCCCTTCTGATTCTTCTATTTCCTGGATGACCGCTTTTAAACGCTCCTCGAATTCGCCCCGGTACTTTGCTCCAGCGATAAGCGCGCCCATGTCGAGCGCGACAAGACGTTTGTGCTTCAGGTTCTCAGGAACATCACCGGTTATTATCCGTTGTGCGAGTCCCTCAACAATGGCAGTCTTTCCAACACCCGGTTCTCCGATCAATACCGGATTATTTTTTGTCCTGCGTGTCAGCACCTGCATGACGCGGCGTATCTCCTCATCGCGCCCGATCACCGGGTCAAGCTTGTTCATTCGTGCCAGCCTGGTGAGGTCACGGCTAAAACGGTCGAGGGCATTATATTTTTCTTCAGCGTTCTCGTCACTCGCCCGCTTGCTCCCGCGAATGTCCCTGAGCACCCGCAGGATGTTGTCCCTTGTAAAACCGTTGCCGCCGAGGATACCCTTGACGCGATCGCTCCCCTTGATGGTGAGGGCAAGAATGAGGTGCTCAGTGCTCAGGTATTCATCCTTAAGATTGACCGACTGGTTCCACCCTTCATTCATCACGTCCCTGAGTGTAGCGGAGAGAGATCCCCCTCCAGGCCCGGCGCCGACCTGACGCGGAAGGGCCTCAATGGCCTGATCCACCTCCCTCCGTATATCGGAAAGAGAATGACCTATTTTCTGGGCTATCGCGGTAAAGATCCCGCCATCCTGTTCTATGAGGGCCTTCAGTAGATGTTCAGGCTGTATTTCGACATGATTTTTTTCAGTAGCAATGTTCTGCGCAGAATTGATGGCATCCTGTGCCTTGATGGTAAGTTTATCCATTCTCATATATTCAAACTCCTTGCGAAAAAATAATTACAATAATTATAAAGTAGAAGATCATATCCAGAGAAGTGCCCCCTGAATCCCCCAGGGGAGCTAAGTGTATAGTGTGCATAATAAGCAAAGAATACAATTCTTTCTTGTGTATTGTAAAGGAATTTTCAGCCAGGATTCAAAAATACGAAGGTTATAAAGTTATTTTTTTTTCATAATGTATGGTTGGCACAATAAAAAAATGTTACACACATGCCGCCGCATTATTTTGATGTATTCAGGCGTTCTTTGATAGAGGACGCAAGATCATTGATGTAGTGAAAATTTGTCACATCATCCACATGCAGAAAAACTGCTATATTATCCTTATTAACAACCAGGGCACGGTCGCTGTTGTATCCGACGAATTTGTTTATCTTTTGAATTTCTGTTTTGGTATTTTTCAAGTCATTAAATACTATTATATAACAAACGATGTCGTCATTATAAGGTTTTTGTTCATTTGCAAAAATTGTCATATGAATACTGGAAATTGTATGAAAATCTCCTCCCGGATAAATTTCCTGCGTAAGGGTTTTGATTGCCCCTTTATCAAGAAGCCATGGATTCTGTTTGAATGTTTTTTTTGCATAACCGGGGATCTGGCCCAAAATAAATCCCTGGGGAATGTCTTTATCGGACAGACGGATTTTATCGATAATTGTTAATTTATAAAGCGGGTGTCCGTTACTTATCAAAATAAACATAAAAAAAATAGTACAAAATGTATATGTAATAAATATTTTCATAAAATTAACTCCACAGTATCATATTAATATATATTTACTATCATAGTATCGGAAGAACTATTATATTAATAAAACTTTTTTTATTGAGACATAATTTTTTATTGACTTTCCTTTTCTTTAATGGCAGTGTAAGGTCAATTGACAAGCGGGAATTATGTCGCATTACCAATCCCATAAATTTTCAATAAAGTATAACAACTCGTAATTAATAATACTGGGGCCTTTCTGCATAGATAAGGATAGATATTTTTTTCTCTGGAGCGTTTTATGGAAGCATTAAACCAGCCTGAATTTATCAGAAAACGCGATGGCAGGATTGTCCCTTTTAAAACAGACCAGATAATCAATGCCGTCTTTAAAGCCGCTCAGGCTGTGGGCGGAAGCGATCGTGAAGCATCAACCGTAATCGGCGAATCCGTCATTGGCATTCTCGGCATTATTTACAAGGACGGCCGTATACCAACTGTTGAAAACGTGCAGGACCTCGTTGAAAAGATGCTTATCGAGCGCGGCCATGCGAAAGTCGCGAAAGCATATATACTCTATCGCGAGCAGCACCGGAAAATACGGGAAGCAAAAAGCCTTCTAAACGAGGGGCTTGAACTCATAGAAAATTATCTCGACCGCTCCGATTGGCGCGTCAACGAAAACAGCAACATGAGCTTTTCCCTTCAGGGCCTCAATAATCACATAGCAAGCGCTATAACGGCAAAATACTGGCTCGAACGGATTTATCCCCCGGAAATTCGGGACGCGCATACCAACTGCGATATCCACATCCACGATCTCGGCCTTTTATCGGCCTACTGCGTCGGATGGGACCTCAAGGACCTTCTGATGAAGGGCTTTGGCGGTGTTCCGGGTAAAGTTGAAAGCAAGCCAGCAAAACATTTCAGGAGCGCCCTCGGTCAGGTTGTCAATTTTTTCTATACCCTGCAGGGTGAGTCTGCCGGGGCGCAGGCATTTGGAAATTTTGATACCTATCTTGCACCGTTCATTCGCTACGACAAGCTTTCTTACAGGGATGTCAAACAGTCAATGCAGGAGTTTATTTTCAACATGAACATCCCGACCCGCGTCGGGTTCCAGACCCCGTTTACAAACGTGACCCTTGACCTCACTGTTCCATCTAACATAGCGAATGACTACGTTATCATCGGCGGCGAGCCGCAGCCGGAAACATATGCGGAATTCCAGAAAGAGATGGACATGTTCAACAAAGCCTTCGCCGAAAGCATGATTGAAGGGGACGCGCGAAACAGAATTTTCACCTTTCCAATACCCACGTATAACATAACGCGCGACTTCACATGGGACAATAGCGAACTCGACACTCTCTGGCATATGACGGCGAAGTACGGCATTCCCTATTTCGCAAATTTCATAAATTCCGACATGGACCCCGAAGATGCCCGTTCAATGTGCTGCAGACTCAGGCTTGACAACAGGGAACTCAAAAAGCGCGGAGGGGGGCTCTTCGGCGCGAACCCTCTCACCGGCAGCATCGGGGTTGTGACCATAAATCTCCCCCGTCTAGCATATACATCGGAGAACGAACAGGAATTTTTCGTGAACCTTGAACGGCTTATGGACCTGGCAAAAAAATCCCTTGAGATAAAAAGAAAGACCCTCGAAAATTTCACCCAGTATAACCTGTATCCCTATACAAAACATTATCTTGCAGATATCTACCAGCGAAACAAGTGCTACTGGGTCAATCACTTCTCGACGATTGGACTTGTCGGCATGAATGAAGCCCTCATAAACCTCCTCAATACCGATATATCGTCGGCTGAAGGGAAAGAATTCGCGATCAGGGTCATGGACTTCATGCGCGAAAAAATAATTTCATTTCAGGAAGAAACAGGAAACCTCTACAACCTGGAAGCGACACCGGCCGAAGGAGTGAGTTACCGTTTTGCCCGACACGACCGGAAGCTCTTCCCCGAAATAAAAACAGCCGGAATAGAAGACCCTTATTATACAAATTCGATTCATCTTCCGGTAAATTATTCGGACGATATTTTCGATGTGCTCGATCACCAGGACGCCCTTCAGACGAAATTCACGGGGGGGACCGTGGTGCATCTTTTCCTTGGTGAAAAAATCGATGACATTAACGTTGTGAAAACCCTTGTGAGAAAAATTGCGGAGAATTATGCCCTCCCCTATTTTACCATAACACCAACATTTAGCGTCTGTCCTGTGCACGGGTATCTTTCAGGGGCCCATTCATATTGCCCTCATGAACATTCCCCCGAGCAATTACGCACATATGGTGTTGAAGTTGAAATAAAATAATGCCGATTATTAAACCAGAGGATGATCGCAAAAGGGACTGAGGTCTGGTAATATATAAAATGTTTTATAATGAGAGGAGTATCTATCATGACACACAAAGAAGTAAAAGTTCCTGTAGAAGTGTACTCAAGGGTAGTCGGATATTTCAGGCCGATTAATCAATGGAATAAAGGAAAACGCGAGGAATTCTCGCAGAGAAAATCATACAACATCGAGTCGTTCAATCGTGCGGAAGTCTATGAATATCAGGGGAATTCATAAAACTTCATTTATCGACTTTCCCGGCAGAATAAGCGTAGTACTCTTCACAGGCGGGTGCAACCTGCAGTGTTGTTACTGTCATAATCCAGAACTCGCACATAACAGCGACAATCTCGAACGTCACGATAGTGAACATGTCCTTGCTTACCTACAAAAACGGAAAGGTCTTATCGACGGAGTAACCATATCCGGCGGTGAGCCCACCCTCAGGGGCGGGCTTGAACCGTTTATCACACGTGTTAAGGATATAGGATTCAGCGTCAAACTTGATACCAACGGCCTTCAGCCCGAGGTAGTTGAAAACCTTGTCGGGAAAAAGCTCCTGGATTATGTGGCCCTTGACATTAAAACCTCCCCGGGAAAATATCGGGAACTGACCGGGGTGGATGTTGATTTTTCAAAAATCATCAGCACAGCAAGCATTTTAAAAAACTCCCCCATCGAATACGAGCTCCGCACCACCTGCGTGCCTGGTTTTGTGACCCTGGACGATTTTGCCGAAATAAAAAAAATCATCGGTCCTGTTCAGCACTATTATCTGCAGCAGATGATAAGCACTACTCCCCTTATCGATGAACGACTGCGGAATTCAACACCGTATCCGCTTTTTATGCTTGAATCCTTTCGTGAATTTGTGAGCACCTTTGCCGCGAAATGTGTAATACGGGGGATCTAACTGTCTCGCTGTTTCTGGGAAAATTCGATAATTATGTA
>JBFZEZ010000123.1:0-4779 GCA_041306585.1 Spirochaetota bacterium
GGTGATGATTGGGGAGCTTCAGTCGCTACTGATCCATCTGGGAATATACTTTTTACCGGTGAAGTATATAAATTTGCAGATATAAATGGGGATGGGGACACTAATGATGGATTAGTTGAAAATGACTATGCCGGCGAAGATGATATAATTGTAGCAAAATATTCTTCCAGTGGAAGCTTACTATGGGCTCACCGTCTTGGCGGGAATAGTTCTGATTTTGCAGGTGGAATCACTTCTGATTCTTCCGGGAATGTAATTGTTTCCGGTGACACATTTGACTCGGCATATTTAGACGATACGAGAACTTACGATCGGCCATTTGAAAACAGCGGGCTGGGTGCTGGTGACGGATTTATATCAAAATTTAATTCCAGTGGAACCTTTCTCTGGGGCAAACGGTTCAGTGGTTCTTCAGCTGATAATGTACGATCAGTCACCACTGATGCATCAGATAATATAATTATTACCGGTTATACAGCAGGAGCTGCAGATTTAAATGGAGATGGAGACAGGACCGACGCGCCAGCTGAAACCAACTTTGGTGCAGATACTGACGGATTTATATCAAAATTTACTTCCAGCGGCAGTCATCTCTGGGCCAAACGACTCAAAGGAAATGCAACTGTGCACGGATGTTCAGTCGCGACTGATACATCAGGAAATATAATTGTTACCGGTTTTGTAAATGGAACTGTAGATTTAAATGGAGATGGGGACACTAATGATGGAGCAAATGAATCCACCAGTTTGGGTGGTAATGATATATTTATAACAAAATTTAATGCCAGTGGTACGTTCAGCTGGGCCAAACGGCTCGGAGGGAGTGATGGTGATGTGGGATATGGAGTCACGGCTGATAGTTTAGGAAATATATTTACTGTGGGTTATAAAAATAAAGTAGGAAGTTTGTTTACTGGCTATACGATGAATGGTTTTATTTCAGCATTTACTTCTTCAGGAAATCCATTGTAATGATGAAAGGTTAAGGATTTGATAGTATGGAAGGGGTTTCTCTGGAGAGGAGAAGCCCCTTTATTTTTTCATGCAGGCCGGTATCGATATTTTTCAACATGGTGTGAACAGACTGTGTGAAAACTAAAAAAAATTAAACCCCCAACCGAGGACTCTGACCCTTCCACTCTGAAATACAGAAGTCATAATCTCAACAACGGACATTGGAAAAGTCAAAAAGAAGATGACGGTCATTCGCCCGTAGGGATAGATTTCATGGCACGTACCCTTGGCGCTCCCACATTTAATTCGCTACACATACTTTGCCATCATATTCGAAAAAATCTACTTGCTATATGAAACCTTCTCTTTAAAATGATTTCATAATGTACAATAAAAATGTTATTCGGATCATGGAGACATACTAATGAATAAAAGGCTATTATGGAGCATCGGGGCATTCATTATAATTTATTTTTTCATTTCATTGATAGCAGGCTATTATGCCGACTATAAATGGTTCGCAAACAATAAAGGCACATCAATTTTCTGGATACTTTATTCGACGAAGTTCATTGTTCACACAATATTCTCTGTTATTTTTATTTTGCTGTTTTTCTCCAACTTCCTCCTGATCAGGATTATGGGAGGAAAAGGCCGTATATTCACAAAAAGCATCCTCGACAAACTCAATTTCCAGGTTCTCGGTTCAACCAGAAAGGTGATTTTTTTCTTCATGTTCGGCGGCCTCCTCTTTATGGCTTTTATCATGGGAAGCGTAGCATCGCAATACTGGAAAGAGTACCTGATGTTCATCAATGGCTCGCCTTTTGATACGAAAATCTTTCCCGTTGACCCGCTCTTCGGCAAGAATATAGCTTTTTACGTATTCTCACTCCCTTTCTACAGTTTCCTGTACAACTGGATGACAGCGTCCCTCGTAATCATCGCGGGTTTCTCGATTGTCTTTCATTTTCTTAACGGCGGGATTTTCAGGGGGGACGGAAAAATCGAATTTTCGCTGTTTGCCCGGGCCCATCTCTCAACCGTTCTTGCAATGCTCGTGATACTTCTTGGCGCCGGCTACCGCATATCGTCGTACGAACTCCTCTTCTCAAACATGGGAAAATTTTACGGGGCGGGATACACCGATGTCAACACGCGGCTGTTCGCCTTCTATACTGCCATGGCGATTTCGGGCGCAGCAGCGGCGCTCCTTCTCTTCAATATTTTCAGAAGGAGTTTCAAGCTTGCCCTCTCGGTGCTCGTCATTCTTTTCCCGGCATATTTTCTGCTGAACACAATCATCCCATCCTTTCAGCAGAGATTTTTCGTTGAGCCCAATGAGCTCGAGCTCGAAAATCCGTTCATCAAAAGCAATATCCTGTTCACCCGGATCGCCTACAACATCGACAAGGTGAAGGAATTCGATTTCGCAAACGAGCAGAAGCTCACCTACGATTCACTCAAAAAAAACAGGGAGGCCCTTGAAAGCGTCCGCCTGTGGGACTGGCAACCCCTCCGCCAGACATACAAGCAGATCCAGGGGTTCAAACCGTACTACTATTTCCACGATGTCGACGTCGACCGTTACATGATCGACGACAAAAAAGTGGCGGTAAACCTCGCAGCCAGGGAGCTCGATACGGCACAGCTGAACGAAAACAGCAAAAGCTGGCAGAACCTGCACCTCATATTCACCCACGGCTACGGGGTGGTTGCCAGCCGCGTTGACCAGATAACTGAAGAGGGTATGCCGCGTATGATCATATCGGACATTCCGTCCGTATCAAGCGTCAATATCCCCGTCGATTATCCGCAGATATATTACGGTGAACATGACAATCCCTATATCATTACAAACACCGGCATCGGAGAGGGGGAATTTGATTATCCCTCGGGGAACAAAAACAAGTTTACGACGTATACCGGGACCGGGGGGATCGACCTTTCCGGACCTTTCAACAAGTTCTTCTTTTCAACAGCTTTCAAGGACATCAATATCCTCATATCAGGAAACATTACCGAAAAAAGCCGGATCCATTACCGGAGAAATATCATTGAAATGGTCAATACATTCACGCCGTTTCTCGAGTTTGACGAAGATCCGTACATCGTCGTTTCAGGCGGAAAAGTATACTGGATCATAGACGGATATACTATGACCGACAAATTCCCCTATTCGACCCCCTATAGTGGAAAAAATGTGAAGTTCAATTACATCAGGAACTCGGTGAAGGTTATCATCGATGCGTATAACGGGACCATGGACTACTACATTGTCGACAAGGATGACCCCATCATAGCGGCATACGGAAAAATCTTCAAAAACATCTTCAAGGATTTTTCAGCGATGCCGGACGACCTCAAGGCGCATGTACGCTACCCTGAGACGCTCTTCAATATCCAGTCTGAAATGCTGCTGACTTATCACATGACCGACCCCAATGTATTTTACAACAAGGAGGACATGTGGGAGGTTCCACAGCAGAAGCTCGAAAACCAGCAGGTGCAGGTTGAAAGCTATTACCTGGTCACGCGCCTCCCCGGTGAGACCGCGAGCTCGTTCATGCTGATGCTCCCCTTCAGTCCCCAGAAAAAAGACAACATGCTGGCTTTCCTTGTGGCCAAATGCGACATGCCCGACTACGGGGATTTAAAGCTCTACCGTTTCCCCAAGGGACGCCTCTCCTACGGGCCTAATCAGATCGAATCGCGCATTGATCAGGACCCCGAGATTTCAAAACAGCTGACCCTATGGGGACAGAAAGGATCAAGCGTTATTCGCGGAAACATTATAACCCTCCCGATAGAGGACTCGATCATTTACATCGAGCCGCTATACCTGCAGGCCGATACCGGCAGGATGCCTGAGCTTAAAAGGGTCATCGTCGCCTATGGGAATACTATCGTCATGGAAAAAGACCTCGAGACATCGCTGGAACGTCTCTTCTCGAAAAGCAGCCTCACCCAGGCCTCAGACGACAGCGCATCGATCGACATACAGATAAAAGAACTTGCAGGAAAGGCATACACCCACTACATCCAGGCTGAACGCTTCATGCGCGAAGGCGACTGGGCCCAATACGGTGAGGCACTGAAAAACCTGAAGAGTATCTTAGAGCATATGAAGAACATACGGTAGAGACGCACAATTTGTGCGTCTCTACAACAATTTGTGCGTCTCTACCGCATTTATGCGTCTCTACAACGAAGGAGGATCACCAATCCCGATGACAATACAGCGATCCGCAGGCATACTCCTGCATATAACAAGCCTCCCCGGTGCGCACGGCATAGGTACCCTCGGCCCGGAGGCGTATGAATTCGCCGACATGCTCTGTGATGCGGGCATTACATGGTGGCAGCTCCTGCCGATTGGACCAGTAAACCCCGGGCTCGGCTATTCACCGTACGCATCCCCGTCGGCATGTGCCGGCAATCCCATGTTCATAAGTGTTGACAAACTCACGAAAGAACCCTGGTTCACCAGGAAGTCGGCCCCGTCCTTTTTCGGGGACCCCCACTTCGTCAACTTCGAGAACGTTACGCGCTACCTTGAACCGGTCCTCCGCCTCGCGTTCGAAGAATTCACAAAACACGCCGCGCCTGCCGACCGCGCACAGCTTGAACAATTCAGGGGGAGAATGACATGGGTCGACGATTACGCCCTTTTCTCAGCCCTTAGCGATTACTTCAAAACGAACGACTGGCTTGCATGGGACGCCCCCATCCGCCTCAGGGAAAAAGGGGCGGTCGCGGCCTGGCGGACAAAGCTCGGTCAGGCTGTTGATTACCATGTATTCCTGCAGTACATATGTTTTAAGC
>JBFZEZ010000124.1:0-3769 GCA_041306585.1 Spirochaetota bacterium
GAGAAACCGGCGAAGGATTATATTGAAAAAATATATACCCTGACAGAGACAATCAGGATTTTGTAATGGGATCGCATAAGCCATTGCAGTATTGGGTTTCCATTTTTATCGCTCTCCATACTATTGGTATAAGCCACGCATATCTTAATATGCCGTGTGAAGAAATTAAAGTAAGAAATTTATTGTGAGAAGAAAAGAATGTTGAAAGTCAACATTCTTTTCTTCTCATTGGATACGTTTATGCCGGGGGTATGCCCTATTCTTACGGTAGATCTTTAATTGATGGTGTTATAACTCGTTAAATTGATTTGAATATTTTTTGTATTTGCATTAATCATTCTCAATGAGATACTAGTGATAGAATGTATTTGGACGTTGCGAATTAACAAAATAATTCGGAGGGCAATTTAATCATGAGTAACCTTGTTAGATTTTTCATAAACAGGCCCATGCTTATCAATATTATGGTATTAGCAGTAATTGCGCTTGGGATTAAAAGTGCAACAGAGATTCGCAAAGAAGGCTTCCCCGAAATTTCAATGAATAAAATTATTATTCAGACAATCTATCCAGGCTCCTCAGCTGGTGATGTTGAATTAAATGTGACTGTCCCAATTGAAGATGCGCTTGAAGAACTTGAAGGAATAAAGGATATAGTATCAGTTACTGAAGAGGGAGTTTCAAGAATTGAAGTACAAGCGGACGACAATGCTTCTCCTGAAGAATTCAGGAAACTTTATAATGATACAGAAAGCGCGCTCACTTCAATAAGTGACCTGCCGAAAGATATTGAAGACAAACCAGCAATAAGCGAATTCACCTCATCGGATGTCCCGGTAATGGAAATTGCATATATTGGAAAATATGAAATTCTTAAACCCTATATAGACCGTCTTGAAATGAAACTGAAAAAATTATCAGGGGTCTCAAACGTTACCACAATTGGAATTCCCGATGAAGAAATTCAGATTCTTGTGGACCCCATCCGTGCCCGTGAACAAAAAATCGATTTAAGGATGATATTGCGGGCTATACAGAAAAGAAACCTTGAGGGCTCAGGCGGTACACTTGAATCATTTATCGGAGAAAAGAAAATTGTTTTTTTAAGCAAATTCGACAACTATAAAGACGTCCTTGAAACGAATATAATTATGAATGACGCCGGCTTCGGCGTTAAGCTGAAGCAAATCGCAACCCTGAAAGTCATACCCAAAGAGAGAAACCTTATTGTCAGAAATAACGGAGGACGAGGGGCAACCATATCTATAAAAAAAACCGGCTCAAGTGATCTTATTAAAACAGTAAATGGTATCAACAGTTTTCTTGAAAGGGAAACCCTTCCTGACGGTGTTACAAGTAAGGTGCTCTTTGACCAGTCGAGACTTACCAGAGACAGAATCAGTCTCCTCGTGGGCAACGCGATAATCGGCTTCATTCTTGTGGTTGCTGTTCTTCTTATGGTATTCGACATCAAAACAGCCGTCTGGACCGCCTTTGGCATTCCGTTCACCCTTTGTGGAATGTTAATCTTCCTGAAATTTTACGGTATTTCACTGAATCTTATATCGCTGGGGGGGTTCATCATAATTATCGGGATGCTGGTCGATGATGCCATCGTTATAGCTGAAGAAATAAACAACAATAAAGAACTTGGGATGGCCCCCAAAGAAGCGGCTGTTGATGCTGTAAAAAAAATGTGGATTCCGGTTGCCGCATCATCACTCACCACCATGGTGGCATTTTCTCCCCTGTTTTCTCTCGGCGGCTTCCCCGGAAAATTTATATGGGCAATCCCCCTGATGGTTATTGTTGGTCTTTCAATTTCACTTTTTGAAAGTTATTTCATACTTCCAGGCCACATAAGTCACGGGAAGGTTAAAAAATCAGTTAAAAAATCTTTTGTGATAAAAATTGAAAATGTATATGAACAAGCAATAGGCAAAGCTGTGAATCGCAAGTATCTTTTTATTTCATTTCTGGTAATTCTGCTCGTTATTTCCGCTGTTCTGTTTGCCGGATTTGTCGATAAAGACCCGTTTCCTCAGGATGCGGCTGAAGGATTTAGTATAGCAGTCACTTTAGCGAAAGGTTCGCATCCTGAAGAAACAGAAAAATCAGTGATGGCAATGGAAAAATTATTACAAAAACTCCCTGCAAATGAGATAATAGGTTTTAGTTCGCGGATCGGAACCCAGAGCCTCTTGAGCGCAACCACTATGGGAACGCAAAACAATCTTGCCGTCATCTTCGTTTATTTAAAGCCGTTCTCTCAACGGGATCGTACTGCAGTGCAGATAATGGCTGCGTTGAAAAAGGACATAACCCATGCTGCAGACACATCACACACTGTTTATGTTATGAACCTGAACAGACTCGGGCCGCCGATGGGACGCCCCTTTGAAATCAGAATAATTTCAAACGATAATGAACTTCGTGGAAATAAAGAAAAAGAAATCAGAAAATATCTGGGGACATTGCCCGGGGTATTTGATATTGAGAATGATGATATCGAAGGTAAGAATGAATTAAATCTTAAAATCAACCATGATATTCTTTCAAAAACAGGACTTACAGTCGAGGACGTCCTGACAACTCTCCGTATCGCGTTTGACGGAATGATAGCAACAAAGCTCTCTACTGTTGACAAAACTGTCGATTTTAGACTGCGCCTGAATGAACGCGCGAGGGCAAATAAGGATTTTATTGACAACCTGCCGATAGCAAACAGCATGGGAAATATAATCAACCTGTCAATGTTTACTTCCTTCGTGGAGCAGCCATCACGCGCCGGTATTCATCATATAAACGGAATCAGAGCCACAACCATTTTCGGGAATACCAACCTGAAGGAAATATCACCCGTTGAGGTAATGAACAAGGTGCGGTCGGTTTTCCCCTCCGATACCGATGTATCCATAGAATATTCCGGTCAGCCTGTTGAAACAAAACTTATTTTTTCAGGGCTTGCCTCATCTGCTCTTGTCGCTTTTGTAGGTATTTATCTTCTCATTGCCCTTATACTTAATTCTTTTTCTAAGCCTCTGATAATAATGACTTCTATTCCCTTTCTGGTAATTGGATTTGCTTTTGTTCTAATATCTCACGGAATACCCGCTTCAATGATGGGAGGAATTGCCATGGTGGGTCTTATGGGAGTTATTGTTAACAACTCCATCATTATGGTGGATGCAATCCGCAACCTTTCTGTTGATGGCCAAATCAGTAAAAATAGTATCATTCAGGGTGCGGTCTCGCGCCTCAGGCCGGTGCTTCTGACTACAATAACAACTGTATTAGGTGTTCTTCCAACAGGTTATGGCATTGGCGGTTCCGATCCATTTTTAGCACATATGTCGCTCGTACTGGCCTATGGTCTGCTTTTCGGCACGGTCATTACACTTTTTATGGTACCATTATTGTTTACTGTAGGCATGGATATTTCCAATATTATTGGCAGAATACCTGAAAAATCCAAGAGTATTTAATATGATTTTAAATTATTTATTGTAAGCGAAGATATAAATATGGGTCCAGCCTGTTTTCTTCTGCGGATTCTTTCAGCGAATACATTCCGGGGCTCGCATGCGCACCCCAATGAGTGTTTAAAAACTTCCCGCCGCCACGTCAAATGATGATCGCCGCGGGGAACTGGTTCCTGTTTACCGACTACACTCCGTGGTCGTTTTATGACGCCATGGAGCGTGTCAGTGCGTTTTTCAGGAATAACAGCGAAGACATTCTTTACAAGGCGCGTAAAAACGCGGAAAAT
>JBFZEZ010000125.1:0-3061 GCA_041306585.1 Spirochaetota bacterium
CGTACCCGCCTGCGCGAGTATAAACTACGGCGGGGATCCTTAATTTCGCGTCTAGCGAGAATGGATTCCCGTCTTCACGGGAATGACATGGATATTTACCCGTTGAAAATGACCTGTTACAATTCTATGGAATTGCCTATCAATCCATCATGAGCATTCGGAAGAGTTTTTTGGTGTAATAATAAACAGCGCAGTTGTTTTTATTATTGGGGAAATTGAGTACATAGTACAATACTTTCGTTTTTTCGTCGCTGAATGAATATATCAGCTTATTATTCTCCTGCTGGAGATTTGGTGTGCTGAATTTTTTTTCGAGGTTATCCTTGATGGTTTTTTCAACCGAAGAGTCGATATCGTTCCAATCTTCCATGACTGAATATAATGTGTTATTGATGAAAAGATAATCGACCACGGGCTGGGAGTTGATCCTCACAATGGTTATCTTTTCTTCAAGGGTATTGTCGATGGCAATGATATAACTCATGATTTTATTGGAATAATTCTCTTTCTGCTTGGGATTGAACTGGGTTATTTTTTTATCTGTAGGGAGTGAACTCATTACCTGGTTCAGGGTAATCCCCCATTGAAGATTGGGAAATGGGACATCACCTTTTACTGTCATCGAAAAAAATAAGATGAAACCGAGGGTATAAATTTTTATTATATTGGACATTTTTTTCCCGCTTAAGTAAACAGACACATGCTGTTACTGTGATTCGTTCAATAGACTGTATAGAATATACTATATATTATGGGATTTTGTCAAAATTTAATGGGAATTTTTAAAATATTTTAATGCAATTTTTAAATGCTCTTTTAGAGAGTGCTCATTTTGCGAGGTTGCTCATTGATTCAGCAACAATATCTCAATCATTGGCCGGATGGGCTCGGTTTTCGAATAAATTTTCCATTGGGACCATATAATCGGAATAATGTGAAATTTGAAATTTTGATGTGGAGCGATTGTAACGATATATGAAAATTAAAAAGATTCACCTGATCGGGATTTGCGGTATTGCAATGGGTTCTTTTGCGGGGATGCTGAAGGAGAAAGGATATACCGTGACCGGTTCGGACCAGGACATATATCCCCCCATGAGCGATATCCTTGCCGGGAGCAATATAACCACCTATCGCGGTTATCGCGCCCAGAACGTCGGGGACGCGGACCTTGTCATCGTGGGGAACGCCATCAGCAGGGGGAACCCCGAGGTCGAACATGTGCTGAACCGCGGCATCCCCTATATGTCGATGGCCCAGGGGTTGTACAATTTTTTTCTGAAGGATAAGGAAGTTATCGCAGTCGCAGGGACGCACGGGAAAAGCACGACCACCGCCCTCATAGCGCATATATTGAAATCAGCCGGGATGTCACCTTCGTTTTTTGTCGGAGGGGTCATCAATAATTACAATACGAATTTCGGCCTCGGTGACGGGCGTTTTTTCGTTATTGAAGCGGATGAATATGATTCAGCCTTTTTCGAAAAAGTCCCGAAATTCATCTTCTACCGTCCGCGCCACCTTCTCCTGACCTCTTTGGAAATGGACCATGCCGACATTTACAGTAACATCGATGAGATCGAGCTCTGGTTCCGGCGTCTCGTCAATTGCGTCCCTTCGGAAGGTTCTATTGTTTATTCGGACGCATATCCGATCCTTAAAGGGGTGATCGCGAAGGCGTTTACCCCCGCGCATTCGTTCAGCGTGAACGGCGGCGGGGATTTCAATTGCGCGTATGAGGGGTGCGACGGTGCGCATGTGCGGATACGTCTGAACTCGCGTATACACGGCGAGGCGATCCTCGAGACAGGGCTCCTTGGAGAATATAACTATGCGAATGTGGCGGCCGCTGCCGCAGTGGCGCTGACAGCAGGGGTGTCCATGGAGGCCCTGAGCAAAGGGGTGAATACTTTTCAAGGGGTCAAAAGGCGGCAGGAGCTTATTTACAGCAGGGGGCCGATCAAAATTTACGAGGATTTTGCCCATCATCCTACAGCAATCCGGTATTTTCTTGAGACAATGAAAAGGCATTTTCCCAACGCGCGGCTGTGGGCTGTATATGAGCCCCGATCGGCAACCAGCCGCCGCAACACCTTTCAGGACGAGCTCCCGGGTGCATTCGCACCAGCTGACAGGGTTTTCATCAAGACCCCGTTCCGCATCGACGGCATTCCGGAGGGGGAGCGTATCGACATAGTCAGGGTCATAGATATGATCAACCGGGACGCGGTGAAGGGGGAGCTATGCGGCACTGTCGATGAAATAATCGGAAGGCTGTCGGGCGCGATTGATCCGGGGGAGGAGAACATCATTGCCCTCCTTTCCAATGGCGGGTTTGACGGCATTTACGGCAAAATCACCGGGGCCATGGACGGTTTGTTGCAAACAGGAGTCTAGCGGAATGAGACACTTCATGCTGCAGTTTCTTGATTATTTTTTTCTTGCCTTTCATACTTCGTGGACCCTGTTCAATATCATCGGGTGGGCTTTCAGAAAGACCCGTAAAGTTCATTTCGTCACCATGACGCTCACCTTCATTTCGTGGTTCGTATTAGGTATCTGGTACGGCTGGGGATTCTGCTTCTGCACCGATTGGCACTGGCAGGTCAGAGAGGCCCTGGGAAGGCCGATTACCTCGAATTCATACATTCATTTTCTCATTCAGGATATAACAGGGTATGATGCGTCACTCTCCCTGGTCGATACATTGACGCTGGTTGTCTCGTTGGCCGGTTATATGCTCACCATCGCTTTTAATGTGTGGGATTTTTATAATAAAAAAAATCCGATGAGAGTGGGGTAATGCCATGCCGCCAACCCTGCGCCCTCACCCCGGCATCGCTATCGCTTGCCGGCCCTCTCCCCACCTTCGGTCAGGAGAGGGCAAGAACTAAAATGACAGGTAAGGACTATTTTTTTTTCGTTCCACTCGCCCTTCCGAGCTTCAGAGCCGGGAGATATCTCAGGGGAGTTAAATACTTGACTTTCACAGACGTGCTCCATAATCTATCTGACACTGGAGGAAAACAGCCATGAAAAAATTATTAGCATTATCCATTAT
>JBFZEZ010000126.1:0-2784 GCA_041306585.1 Spirochaetota bacterium
ATGCGCTCATTCAATGGTAGATATGTGACCTTTTCAGACAGCGCGACTTCTTTGACTATCTTGCTATACTCCTGTGCCCGCTTGTAAGCAATTGATTCCCGCGCCTCTCCAATGGGAGGGAGAGAAAAGACAGCGATCCGGGCATGTGTTCCTGTCTTGATCTTTTTAATCAGCAATTGAATATTTTCACGGTACCAGCCACGATCAGGCAATCGTGGAAGCTTCATCTCCTTTGTGTAACGTTTTTGATTGCCCGCAGAAAGAGATGCCGCCGCGTCATTGGTGCCGATAAGGATAGTGATGACTGAAGGATTGCATGCAACAATGGTATCCACCCTCTGAACCACATTATACGCAAGTTCGCTATTAATCCCCGCGTTCACAAACGCATATCCCCGCAAGCTTTCGCGACCGGAAAGAATATCTACGTAATTACAGCTAACTGATCCATGAGTAATGCTATCCCCCAAACAGACCGCAACTTTACTTTTCTGAACCGGAAGCTGTGCCGCCTTGAAATTGCCGGGATTATTTGCCGGCATGCGGCGGGCCATGTAGTTCAGATAACCGACAAGAGTAGCAAAAGTCAAAATAATGCTTACGACAATAATGAGAGCTTTTTTCATAACCTATACCTCCGTGTTATTTTCTATATTTCATTTTTTCATCATATTTGATCTTATACCAAAGGGTTTTGCAAACAACCTGGTATTACATCTTTTTTGCTGACCAAAAGAGCTCGTAGGGCAGGCAATACAAGTTGATCTGCTCGATGTCTGTAATTAGGATATTATCTTGCTCGATTGATAATAGATTCAGCTCCACCGCTTTTTGAAACGCTTTTTCCACCATGGGTACCGGTATACCAAGATCTAAAGAAATACGGGCCGCCATTTTGCTATTGGATATAGCGAATATCTGTGTTTCCGGATCCTGGTATTTCAGGATCAGGAACAACTGGTGAATTACAAAAGGCGTGCAATCCCTGGTCATATGGGGATGAATGAGCATATTGGCCGCCTGCAGACGGCGTGTCACTGAAGACACTATTTTTCCCACATGCGGTGGAAGTTTCTTGAGATTCTGAGCAAGTAGATCTTTTGTCATTACGTCAACTTCTGTATCTTCAATGGCTTTCACGCCGGCCGAACGTATGTCATTAGTGATAATAGCCATTTCACCTACAATATCACCTTCCTTTAGTATGCCCAGCACTACTGTGCCGCCACCGGACTTCTTGAATACCTGAACTGAGCCCTTGGTTATAAGGTACGCCTCCTGACCGATCTCGCCTTCCTCCATAAGTAACTGGCCCTGGGAAAAAAGCTTTTTTTCACGTCTTAACCACTTCCCGGCAATAACATCATCCACATCAGCGATTAGTTCCTGCACACTACGATGGCGGTCTTCCTTTTTAAGTGCCATTCCCTTCATGATAATCCGGCACAATTCTTCCGGAATCTGCTGGTCAGGATTGCGCACCTGCGGCGCCGCCAGATCCCGATGCTCAGCCTTGTGAAGTACGTCTTTGATATTCGCACCTGTATATGGTGATTCCAACGTGAACATGTGATACAGTGTCGCGCACAGTAAAAATATATCAGTCTGCTTATCAAACATCTTGCTGTCACCTCTTGCCTGTTCCGGCGACATATAAGCAGGGGAGCCCTGGATGTAATTTTTTTCCGGGCTTGAAGTGAAAAATATATCCCGCAGGATTTCACGACGAATCGGGTCTTTTTCTTTATTCAGATTGCCGTTGTAGCATGCCAGCCCCCAATCGATCGCGAGAACTTCACCATAATCGCCAACGATGACATTATGTGGTTTGATATCCTGATGGATGATATCCTGGGAATGCGCGAATGAAATGGCATCACATACCTTTCTGAAGATGGTCAACATATACAGCATGTTGTATTTTTCGACGTACTCAGGTATTCCCTTTTTAATCTTCGCCAGAATACGGTTCAGGGGCTCTCCCTGCGCCAGCTTCATCGTAAAAAAAAGCCCCTCTTTCTTGGACATCCCAAGTTCATGAACCGGAATAATATTGGGATGTTCGAGCAGCCCTGTTATTTTGGCTTCCTTGATGAATTCATTTACGGTGTGTTTGTCATGCTTTAGTGAGGGGAGAATAACCTTCATGGCCAGGGGGCGCTGAAGATACTGGTCAACGACCTTCAATATTGCGCCCATGCCGCCGGAAACAAGCTTTCGTAGAAACATGTATTTACTTTCATGATCCTTCCGGACCACTTTCAGATACTGCTGATGCTCAAGCTCCGTCGCCGGCAGTATCTCGTAGTCCGTTACGAACATGTCGTGTGCCCGGACATTACTAATGGTTGTTTTGTAGGTCTTCTCCAGCGTTTGGGCTTTTACCCTTATCCCCTCACTTGATATTATCAGGGTATTCTCATAATCAACGATTTCCGGAGTAGATTCGTCAACAATTTTATGGGTATCAGACTTAGTCGTACTTGTTTTATCCATTTGCAATAATTTTTTACCATTTATCAGTTTGCTAAATTACTTGCGCTACATGTTCTCAATATCACGATAGCCGAGAAAATAACATTATTTGTTTCCGGCAGGCATTATCACCAAGTCTGCCGATTTGTGAAGGACGAAGATATAAGTAAAATAATTACTGAACCTACGTAATCACTTTATTCTACTACCTATACGTAACATAATCTGATTTTATTCCTAATGTTAATGTGGTAGGTATTTTCAACAATTGTTTATCGGAGGATGTTATGGCTGAACTGAGATATAATC
>JBFZEZ010000127.1:0-5655 GCA_041306585.1 Spirochaetota bacterium
GATAATTCCATTGCCTTTATATTTACATTTTAATTGATATAATAGCATACTGTATCATGCAGAATTTTGAAAGAACTTTTCTATAAATTTATAATAATTTTTTGTATATGCCCATTTTTTCGGGGGTGGACCTTGACCTTTCAACCATATGTCATTCCGGTGCATACGGGGATCCTTCTCGCCAGACGCGATTTAAGAATTCCCGCCTGCGCGGGAATGACATGTTATGGTTTGTTGATCTCGATAAATGACCTGTTAGTGAGAATTAATGAATTTTTACAAATTTTGATTGAATTTTTCTATTCTAAGTTATCCTTATTGCTATCATATATCATTCGATGTGCCTCAATGAAACATCTGAAAAGTAATGTATAGAGGTTCCTTCATAATACAAGAGATATGAAATATATATGACCTGTCGATCATACCGAGCTTTTTTCGTGCCTTAACATAGGGAGGTATACATGAAAAAAATACTTTCGGTTGCTGCAATCATGTTATTACTTGTTGCTGCTATAATAATCGTCCGTGGATTGACTTTCTCATCAGCGCAGATAAAGGCTGATCCGATTTCAATTGATTATGATCCGACAAAAGCAATTGCTAACCTTGCTGCAGCCATTAGAATTAAAACTATTTCATATGATGACAGAGATATGATACATGGCTCGAATGAAAAAATATCTGCAGAAGCATATAAAAAGATGATAATTTTTTATATGCAGCTAATAAAAAATTTATCTTGAGGGTCTATGTTCCCTGATAAAAAAACACTGCTTCTCGTAGATGACGACGCGATTATAGCCCTCAACCAGGCCAATAACCTCAATGATGCCGGGTATAACGTCGAGATCGCGTGCTCAGGTCAGGAAGCAATTGACCGTGTCAGTAAGGAATGCATCGACCTGGTCCTTATGGGCATTGATCTTGGACCAGGCATGAATGGCACAGATGTAGCCCGTGAGATTCTGAAATGCTGTGAAATTCCGATAGTTTTCGTTTCATCGCATACCGAGAAGGACATTGTCTACAAAATGAATAAATATTCACACATCATTCCCACTTAAATATAAAAGCAGCAATAACAAGAAATACCAATGTCATTGTAATTAACGTTACAAGCGAATTCATGACCCCCAATAGATCCGCCCCATCGAGCATGATTTTCCGGGCCGCTTCGATAAAATGTGTGATCGGAAAAATCTTCGAAGCATTTTGCATGATGCGGGGTGTTCCTTCGAGCGAAAACCAAATTCCCGATAAAAACATCATAGGAAATATTAATACATTTATTAACCCTCCGCCAAGTTCTTCACTTTTAATTCTGGTTGAGAACAAAAGTCCAAGCGATATATGACAAAGAATGGCGATCGCAGTTATTATTATCAAATCGAGGTATGATCCTTCCATTTTGAGATGCAGAAAAAAATCCACACCGGCAAAAACCACCGTACACATGCACATCATGATAAAAAACCTTGAAAATAATTGTGCTGAAATAAATTCAAAAGCGCTCAGGGGGGTTGCTTTAAATCGTTTTAATACGCCATTTTTTCTGTATCTGATAATTACAAAACCGACCCCCAATAGACAGCCAAACATAATATTCATCCCGATAATTCCGGGGACAACCCAGTCAACGTATCGTATCCTTTGTCCTGTTATGATATTTTTCGTAAAAGAGGCGGTTTTATCGGACATTAACATTTTTTCAACAATATACCCCTTCGGTTCTTCGCTATTAATGAAATAATTATTATTTGTGAAATTCAACAGCATATCGATCTGATGATGTTCAAGTTTTTTTTTCGCCTCATCAATCGATTGATACTCAATAAATTTGAGATATTTATATTGAAGAAATTCGATGTTCGTATTTTTTTTTCCGATAAAACCGATTTTATATATATCATTATTTCCGGAAAATGCGAATGCAAATCCGAATATCAGTAAAATCGGAAAGAAAAGATTCCAGAAGAATGTTCCTTTATCACGGATAAATTCGAGATTTCTTGCAAAAAAAACAGCAATAAATCGTTTCATATTTTTTTCCTATAAGTCAAGAGATGAACCTGTTAATTTTATGAACAAGTCATCAAGGTTTTGTTTTTCAATGGTAAGTCCTGACAACGAAATTCCATTTTCAATTAAACTATGCAATGTTTGATCTATGTCGTTGCATAGAAATTGTGCATAGCCCTGGTCCTCTTTAAAATCACATGCAAAATTAATTTTTTTAGTAATATTTTTAGCAGGAATTTTCAATATAACTCCGCCAAAATATTTCTGAAGAAGCGCCTCAGGAGAACCCTGTTCAAGAATTCTGCCATGGTCCATGATGACTATTTCTTCACACAGATATTCCGCTTCGTCCATATAGTGAGTGGTAAGAATTATTGTTTTATTTTCTTTTTTTATATTTTCTATCAAGTCCCAGAAATTTCTTCGCGCATGAGGATCAAGTCCCGTTGTGGGTTCGTCTAAAAACAGCAGGTCCGGATCATTAATTAATGCAATACCTAATAACATTCTCTGTCTTTGTCCGCCTGATAGTTTACGATTGTCCCGATTTATAATTTCTCCCAGATCACAAATTTTAATGATTTCTTCCAGAGATTTATGTTTTGGATACAGTTTTGAAAATAAAGTTAATGTTTCTTTTACGGTTAAATATTCCTGTAATGCCGTACTTTGAAATTGAATGCCGATTTTTTCTTTGAAAGAATGAGTTGTTTTCTCTCCTTTATAATAAATTTTACCTGCATCGGGTTTGAGAATGGATTCCATCATTTCAATGGTTGTTGTTTTACCAGCGCCGTTTGGACCTAATAATCCAAAACAGATTCCTTCCTTGACGGAAAAGCTGACATCATTTACTGCATTAACTTTTTCATATTTTTTTGAAAGATTTTTTACTTCTAATATTGGTTTCATAATTTACTGCCTGATTTCGTTGTACAATGAATGTAGTATGACACCTGGGACGATGTCAATGATATAATTGGCTTTATTTGCATGCAGTGAGGTGAAAAATTCGGGCACTTCAGGTTTGCAGCACAACCTCGCCGGTGGTACCATCAATGCTGATAACATCCCCGGTTCTGATTGCACTGCGCGCGCCCTTGACGCTGACAATGGCCGGGATGCCGTATTCGCGGGCGACCACTGCACCGTGCGATAACACGCTCCCGATCTCGGTGATCAGGCCAGCGATGATGCTAAAGTAGGGGGTCCAGCCCACATCGGTATATGCGGCAACCATGATCTCGCCCGGAAGGATCCCCCCGGCCTCGTCGATAGTGCCGACAACACGCGCCTTTCCTGTCACCTGCCCGGCGCTGACGGGGACGCCCCGGAGGCAGCCCTCAGATAGAGTGACTGCTCCCGCATCCGGCTCGACGGGTTCGGGCACGCCCATGCTTATGTCATCGAAGCTGAGTCCCGCACATGACGGAAAGAGTGCGCGCCTGGCCCGAGCCGTTTCACATAGGGAGGCATCAGCGTTGCGCACCAGAGCGCCGATCTCCTCGTGCGTGAGGAAAAAGATCAGGTCATCGTCATCCAGGAGTTTTTTTCGAGCGAGCAGCATGACAAGGTCACGGTAGGCGTGTTTAATGACGCGCTGCATTTTGATGCAGAGGGACTTTGAGTTCTCGCGGAATGGTGTGAGAAAATCGAAATGGCGAGCATGGATGCCTGGCGGGCCTTTCGCACGGTTGTAACCAAGTACTGTAAAAATGTGGTGATCTGCTTTGATCATTTTCATCTGGCATAACATTTTTCTAAAGCGATAGATAAACTAAGAATACAGGAATCACGTAAGGCGAGCAAGAAGAACAAGGAAGTCTACAAGGGAACCCGATGGCTTCTGGTATAAAGATTTTGAATATTTGAGATTGAAAATTATTCAGCAAATTAATTTCAGGGATGTTCGGTGAATTTTCGACTAAATATTTTTCCAAAAAAAGTGGAAAGAGCTGAATTGTTTAATGAAAATATTATTTTGATTATCAAGGTTTTGGCGGATTCCTTCTGAGACGCTGACAGTACTTCTTTTAAGTTCAAGAACTCCAACGGCAATTCCATTGATGGAAAGTACGATATCAGACCGTTTTGTATGTTCACCCATTGCCGTGACTTTTTCGGCTATTGCGAATTGGTTGTTGTTTGGATTACTCCAGTCTATCAGCCAAACCGTTTGCGTGGTTTCACCTGCTTCTTCCTTTACCTTTACACCATATCGAAGAAGACTATAAACTTCCTTGTTGATATCATAAAGGTTTTTACTTTGGTCACCCGTGACTCTGTTGATTTCATAGAGGGCTTTGGAGATAAGGGCAGGACTATATTTACGCTTTACGATATGTCTTCTGAGGAGTTCTTCGTCGATATTCGAGTTATTCTCGCGGTCATGCCAGTTGCCGAGATAGTCGTATCCGAGCTGTTTCTGGAAAAGGGTGACGACGCGATTTTGTGTTTTACGTTCGATTTCGCCGACTTTTGTCATATTAGCCCTCATTTTTTTCAATAATCTCCCAGTGCCCGCCCTTTGCACCGCCTATTCGTTTGATCATGTTTTCCTTGTGCAGCACCTGAAGGTTTCTTTCTATTGTGCGCTCTGTGACGTTTAACAGGGCGGCAAGTTTCGGGATGGTAATATGGGGGTTATCCATAATATAAGCCAGAATTTTCCCCGACATTTTCCCCGACATTTTTCCCGACCAGTTTTCAGGGAGCTGACCTTCATTCCAGAAATGTATTTTTGATTCGTACACGCTGATCTGAATGGGATTTCCGCTGCTGTAATCCTTGTGCACGACGGCGTTTATCAGGGCTTCACGGATTGCGGTTTCTGGATAGGGATATTCGCTCAACCCCTCGATAGCAAGTCCCGGCTGAGGGACCCCGTCCCAGCGTTTCCCCTGTTTGCCCAGCAAAAATTTATCCAGAGCGGCACCCTTGAGTTCCTGCTTTGTGCTTCCTGACCGGTAATGATACTGTCCCTTGTAGCTGACAGGATAGGGATACGGCTCCACCGTAATTTCAAGATACTCCTTTCCCTTCTCAGTTTTGAGATCGACATCAACAATGATCCCCAGTATGTCTTTCACCTTATCAGGAATCTCTTTTAATAGTTTTCGGGCATCCGAAATTCCTTTCACTGATCCCTTGTCAGTCTTGCCGATGATGAGCGTTCCTCAATTCTTTACGATTGAATCTATGATATATTATTTTTAACATCTTTACAGTCCTTTGTTGATTATATGATTTTGAATGAGTTTTGTATATCTCCCTCGTAATAAGTTCAAACTTTGAACTGGAATAATGCTTGACCCATGACGCAGGCGATGTGCTTTTGCCGTTTTCATGGTTGAACATGAAAGATGTTGTCGTCAGTCAATGATTATAATTTACAGTAAGAATACATCATCTCCCTGAATTTTTTTCTTGAATTATGCTAATTTATATATATATTTAAGAAATAGAATTATTGTATGAATTCGAATATTGCACTCACATGGAGCCGGTCTCGGGTTCAGCAGATCCTAAATGAATTAAAAATCATTGTAAACATCTGATGGATTTATAGTATGAAAGGACCTACAGCAAACCAACAGAAGCGGCATCGTGCACCATATATTGTCAGAACTGGCC
>JBFZEZ010000128.1:0-7903 GCA_041306585.1 Spirochaetota bacterium
AATTCAAGCATAACATATAAAGATACATCCGGCACGATTACCCAGCGTACTATTCAGCCGCGGGAATTTATTTTTTACGGGAAAAGAAAATATGTGCGCGCATTCTGCTTTTTACGAAATGAGGAACGGGTCTTCAGGGCAGAGTGCATAGTGCAGGTGACCTGACATCGATTGCACGATTCATCACCACTTTCTGTAAAACCCGAATGCATATCCGTGGAAAAATGTATTGTCTGTCACAAGATATCCGGCGCCATAATGAAGGTATACTTCCAACTGGTCCAGAATAAGGAACCTTAGAGTCGGTCCCCCCATAAAGGCATACTGGAAGCCGCTGATTTCGTATCCGAGTCCCTCAAATAAAGTCATATCGCAGTAAAGTCCCAGGTATATATGGTCGCGATAAATGGAAGCCCGGTATTCATTCGAAAATGCAAGGCGGTTGCGGGAGTAATACCCCCCTAATCCCTTGAAAGCTGAACAGTTGACAGCGGACTGCTCGTGGAATGGCGGGTCTTTCCAGAGAAAAACATAGGACCCTTGAAAAGAATAAATCGATCTTTTTATGGTTTCTATGTCGACTTTAGTATTCATTGTCAGCTTGTGAAATCCCCTTGTTTCATGATTACGCGCAGGTGTGTGGTAATAATATGCAATCTTTAGATTTTTATCCAAGGGGTTGCCTATGCGGATGGGGATGATGTCAATATCGATTTCTCCTCCGAAAATTGTGTAGTAATCGGTGCGTTTATCTACCTGGACAGGGTAGGGGTTCGGGAAATATTTGTTCGTTTTGCTGGGATTGTTGTCGACTTCAGTATTGAAGAATCCGACAATTTTCTCACCCCCAATGAAATAGAATTTCAAAATATCGCGTATCGTTATACCTGGTTTCGACATAAAGGTGTATTTGATATATTCATATGTCAGCAGCCCGAGGTCTTTTCTCCCGCCTGCCGAATAATATATGTTACTATAAATAATAGGGGTGAAAAATTTTTTAAAAAGGGGTCTGAAGTGATAATCGAATCCGGACGTGAAAAATGTAACAGAGGGGGGCTTATCGAAAATACCGTTAGGCCCATACATGATTCCCATAGATGAATGTGCGATGCCAAAATCACCGTTTTCAAGCAGATTGTGCCGGTAGTAGTGCACCTCCGGTATAAATCCCTGGTTGAGGCTTATGTCTAATTTATAACCGAAGCCGTTTTTAATCTTTGCTTCCTTTGTCTTTTCATCATCAGTTAGAGGTTCATTTCCGGGATTGGATCTGCCGGCACTTCTTGAAGGCTTTATGAAGAGATCATATTGCGGACTGAATTCATCGAATAAGGGAATTTTGGTTTTCCCTAACAGATTCCGGTCGAGCTGGAAGGTTGTACCAGTGTAATCCTTGACCTTTTTCAGTTTAAATGTGATTCCTTTGAAGCCAAGCTTTTTTTTAATTTTATCAATATTTTCAATCATACTATTTTCATTGAAGATACTTTCCTGCAGATAGAAAATCATTTTTACACGTATCAGGTCGAAATCATCAATATTTTGAAATACAACTTTTCCGAACGCACCCTCGTCGACGTGCAAACGAAGGATTTCCATCGTGTCTTCAAGTATATACACCCTGGCAATGAGATATCCTTTATCGACCAGGAAATTTTTTATATCATCAGCAATCTGCTCGGAACTGATTTTAAGCTGGATGCGTTTTCTGAGATGAATTTTTTTGAGGAGTTTTTTTTCGGTGAATATTTTGAGTCCGCTGATTTCCAGATTCCGGCGGGCGGCATACGCCGGCAGAGCCGTCAAAAGCAGAAGACAGATTAAAGCGCAGACCGTGCGCAAATGTTTATCAACAGAAAAGATTTTTCAATGTCTCCATTAGGCTTGATATTTTTTTGTCTTTAAGAGAATAAAACATGAAATTGGACTCTTTGCGCCGGTGAATGATATTAGCTTTTCTGAGCACAGTAAGGTGCTGTGATATGTTGGAAATGGTCGAGCCAAATTGCTGTTCGATTTCACTGACATTTTTTTCGTTCTCCATGAGAAAACACAGAATTTTCATCCGAATGGGGTGGGCGATGGATTTGAGGAGCTCTGTTACCAAGTCGATCTGGGATTCATTGAATTTCATTTTTTTACCGGTATGATTATTGCATTGGAAAAATTATCTCATATCTGATCTGCATCTGTCAAACTAATTTTTCAGATTATTAAATTGATTCGGTGGGTATGGACATACAGGAGAAATTACGCTGATATCTTGGCCACGTTATTCACGATTTCAGCATTAAAATGGTCGATAATATTCAGCATGGCGAAAATTCTTTCCAATGTGTCTGAAGTTAAGATTTTCAGGGACCCGCCTTTTTCATTCATCTTCGATTTGGCGATCAGTAGAAAACCGATAAATGAGGAATGTAAATCGATTGTACTGGTAAGATCAAAGATGATCTCATTTGATCCCATTTCATCATTAAATTTTTGCATGTAATAAGGTACATCAATAAAATGTATATGAGTCGGAAATATCCAAGTTTTAGTATGTTCCATAATTTCCATCCTGACTTTTCATTCAGACATTTTCTAATCTCATTATTATTTGTCGTCTACTTTTTAAAATAGTTTAAATAAAAAAAAAATAATAGCAACTTTGTCATATTTTTGTATACTGTGTATATGTTGCTTGCAAATAATTATGGAATAATTTTTTTTATATATGCGATTTATTAAAAAGGTGACTGTTCCGCGCAAAATTGTTCAGTGTTTTTGCATCGAAATGCACATGTTTATAAAAAACGTTAGATGATATTCTTTTAGTCAGCGTAAAGGATCTCCTGATGAAATTACTGAAAAAAGAAAATAAGAAGAAAGGCGTCATAATCGCCGACATGGAGCACCTCCAGAAGCTTTTTATTATGCCGGATTCGCCTGACAAGTTCCTTGAATTCGGTAATGAACTGCTGGATCTTATTCATAATTTTTTCAAGGAAAAAGGGGGGATCCACAGCGCTATTTCAGTCAATGACCTTGCGGAATTATTTTCTGATATCGATATCCCGCAGGAGCCCAACCTTCTGAAAGATGTCTTGTCTGAAGTCAAGAATAAGATTGTAGCCCATTCCGTCAAGGTCGGGAGCCCTTATTATATCGGCCACATGACCAGTGCGATACCATATTTCATGATATTGATTGAAATGATCATCGCCGCTCTCAATCAGAACCAGGTAAAAATCGAAACAGCGAAAGCGTCAACCTTTGTTGAACGTGAACTCCTTGCCTGGATGCACCGGCTGGTATTCCACCGTAGCAACCAGTTTTATAAAAACAATATCCAGGAGAAGGATGTCGCCTTGGGGAATATAACTGTCGACGGCACCATGGCCAATTTGACTGCTATGATTGTGGCCCGGAACAAGGCATTCAAGTCTGATGGAATATTCCCTGGAATACGCCGGGCGGGGATAGCTGAAGCGTATAGGCATTACGGGTATTCAAGGTCGGTAATCATCGTTTCGAAGAGGGGGCATTACTCTATTGACAAGGTTGCGCGCACACTTGGCATCGGTGATGATAACGTTATAAAAATCCCGGTTGATTCCAAGAATAAGATTGATATCAATAAACTGGAAAGGACATGTAATGATATCCTCGATCACAATCAGAAGGGTGTGGATCGGATAAAAATATTCGCTATTATCGGGATCGCGGGTACGACTGAGACCGGGAATATTGATAACCTCAAGGAGATCAGAAGGATAGCGGACAATTGCGAGGCCCATTTCCACGTTGATGCCGCATGGGGAGGTTCTGTTCTGCTGGTTGATGAATACCGATATTTATTTAATGGAATCGAGTTTGCTGATTCCGTGTCAATCGATGCCCATAAGCTTTTATATTCACCCCCTTCGATGGGAATGGTATTGTTTCGTGATGAGAATGATTTGAACTATCTGAAGCATTATTCCAATTATATAATCAGACCGGACTCGGTAGATCTCGGGCGATTCACGATTGAGGGGTCGCGGGCGTTTACCGCTCTGAAGCCGTGGGCAACCCTGAAGATTTTCGGCATCATGGGTTTTAAGCTGTTATTTGATCATGCGTTTGAGATTACAGCGGCCCTTAGGGGGATTGTAGAGCGTCATTGCAATTTTGAGGCCATGAATCAGCCTGAACTTTTTATCTTCAACTATCGCTTTGTTCCCAAGGTCATCCAGGAGCGCATTTATACCCTTATGCTCAAGATCCAGGACAGCGAAAATAAGAAGGTTGATGCAAGCAAGATCAAGACCGATTCCCTGGAGAAGATTGAACGCATTAATAATCTGCTGAATGAGCTTAATATCGAATTGCATAAGGAGACCCGCGAGGTGGATGACAATTTCGTGTCCAGGACCATGTATGATTCACCTCAATATTTTTATCAAAATGTTGTCGTACTGCGGACTATACTTATCAACCCTCTTACAAATGTTGATGTTCTTAAAGAAATTGTCGATTCCCATAACCGAATTGGTCAAAAAATTTATAAAGCTGACTTCGCTGGCCGCCTCGAAAAGATATAGGCCCATCATCCTCTGCTGAACGTTTTACCAAAATAATGATAAAAAAAGCAGGGGATTCGTAATTTCCCAATTCTTCCTCAGGCATATTTATGGGTCTTACAAAAAATTTTAATCTTTTTTTATTACTCATGTAACATTAAATCGTTAATTGGCACTCAATAGACAAGAGTGCTAACAATTAAAATTTCAGGAGAAAACCAATGAGATACGCATTAACAACTTTAAATAATTTTGAAAATTCCCTTGATTGCTGCAGCAGTGATTTTACAACACTATTTGATGAATTATATCAAACAGCCCCATTTGATTCAACATATAAGGGTTGGCTTCCATTGTCAGACATCAGGATTGACAAAAATGCCATTCATGTAACTGCTGAAATTCCCGGGGTGGATGAAAAAGATTTGATTGTAAATATTCATAATAATGTTCTGACAATTTCAGGGGAGCGTTAAGTAGAGATCTATGAGGACAAAGCAGAAATAAAGTATGTAGTGTCTGAACGCTGTTATGGGCCTTTTTCACGATCAATTACTTTGCCGGAAGGGGTTGCGGCTGATGCAATTAATGCCGTCTTTAAGAATGGTGTGTTGCATGTAACAATTCCCAAAGGTGAGAAAATGGAACCGAAAAAAATTTCAATTAAAGTAAATTAAATTTTAAATGGAATGTCCGACAGGATAATTCATATAATACGAAAGGTTTATAAGCTGTCTCTTGGGACAGCTTTTTTTTTATGGGCGCATAGATCACTCCATTTTTAGCATTTCACGAATGATTTAACCCTTACATGTCATTCCCGCGCAGGCGGGTACGGGAATGACATGAGTAGTCTAATTGAATCGTTAACCGCTATAAAGACCCCCCCACACACCTCCGGGGGATTTAGGGGGCTCTTCGTGAGAATTGATTCGTATTCATGCGGTCGCAGCGCTAGTTGTGGATAGAAACAGTATAATCCTCTACCTCTCCGTAACTAAAGTTACCGCACGATTGTGGTTGTGAAGAATATTTCATTGTTATACGCATTCGTGTAACAATAGTACTATCAACATAAGGAACCTCGATAGTCCCACTGACTGCTGAAGCGGCATTAACAGAAAAAACCATTTCCCCTGGATCTGTAAAATCGCCATCCCGATTAAGATCAATCCATAGTATCCAATATTCATCATATGACTTACTGGAAAACCCTGGAGTCAGAGTAACAGCAACTGAAGATCCGGAATTTAATTCTATTATCTTTCCCGAAAAATCAGTATAGCCGGCAGCATTTGAAAAATTAGTGAAACCATCAATTTCTACCCCTTGTATCCATTCATAGCGAAAATTATTCCCTTTTGAAGTGCAATATTCCGGCTCATTATCATTAACAGTGATAAAATTTGTCTTTGTGACAGTGTCAGTGCCATACTGATTAGTTACCGTCAGGGTCACGGAAAATGTTCCTGCGCTGTTGTAGGTCACTACCGGGTGCTGTTCTGTACTGGAGGATGGTATTCCTCCCGTAAAGGTCCAATTCCATTCTGTGGGAGTATTCACTGAAGCGTCAGTAAACTTTACTGAAGCGCCAGTTTCAATGGCCAATGTATCAGCAGAAAACGCTGCTGCTGGTTTTTCACTAAGTTGTGATTTTACGGTAAATACATAGGGATTACCTTTTCCTATGAGAGGATGGTCGCTTTTTCGTCCTGAATAATCTTCAGCATGAATATAATATTCCACAATACTCCCGCCTGGCTGCGAAGGGATACTGGCTGAATACGTACCGGCCCCGCTATTATTCATCTGAATAAAATCATATGACCCGCCATTTATCCGATATAATACACCTACAGTTTCATCTTTGAGACCTGCACCGCTGTAGGCTTTAATGTCTGCGTGTATTACATAACCTTCCCGGGCTGCTACTTCGCCATTAAGGGGTATATGCTCAATATAAAGCATACCTGGATCTGCCAGCCCAATCACTCTGCAATGCAGGGCATCTGTTGAATACCAGCTTCCATAAACACCGATAACTTCATATCCCGGCATTGCTGTTTTGTAAGCATCTATAGCTGCGCTATCTGCAGAAGAGTTCTTTAACGGTACGTAGACTTTTTTATTGAGGATTAAAGAGTTTGTATATGGTTCACCATTGGGAGAATAGACGCGGTATACTTTATAAGGTGTTCCATAAGAGGATATTTGATTTTTAAAAAAATCTGTCATTTCTTCATAATCATTATAATTTGATTTACTTGCAGGCACCTTTGTAATCAACACTTTGTCTGCGGAAAGGAATTTTCCCCAGCAATCTACATGTTTAATATAGTCTCCCAGGGGATCAGAAGTAACATGATACGTTTCTATCCCAAGATAACTCAACACAATCTGATCAATTTCAGCGTTTGATTTATTGGGATTTTCATCATAGATCAGGTTGGTAGAAACTGCAATCCCCAAACCATCAGTCATATAATTACCGCCGCAGTGTACGAGATCCATAGTGTAATATTGAATGCCTAATACATTGGCTATTGCAACAGGAATGTTATTATCTGACGGGCGCGGTCTGTTATACGTAAAATTTAGAACACTAATGTTGTCCTGACCCGCGATAAACATCGGGCCATAATCTCTGGTCCAATAGGAATCATGTGGTGCCTTTACATAACGACAGTTTGCTGTATTTACGCCATTTTTGGTGTAATAAGAATTTACTGAACTCTGCACATTGCTGTCATTCACAATAGTATAGACAATATCATCCTCGGCTAATTCTTTTACGGTTGAAACAGGGATCCCGAGCGGGTAAGCTATAAGAGCGCCTGCCATGTACTCAAATTCCGCAATGCTGCGTACTGGTCCAGATGGAGCAGTATAGGCCCTTTGTTTTACCCTCTGCAGATAGTCGGGCATTAAAGCCCTTTCCGCATTTGTCATTTCATGGGTTAATTCAACAGCAGGAAGATTAGAAGCTGAAAAAACTGAAGCAATGAAAAACATTACAATCCATAAAATTTTTTGTTTGTTGTTTGGCATAGAAATACCCCGAATATTTATTTTTTTTGAGTTTATACTCTATTTTTCGCGATCGTATTATCTAATGGGAAAACATCCTGTACTGAATGGGGGTGCAGGCATTTCTCTTACGCGAAATGCTTTAAACACAATAATTAAATTATATCAATTTATTTTGTAAAGAAAATTTTATTAATGGGGGGAAAGCGAATTATTTTTCGGGTTAACTCATGACTTGAATTAAACGAAAATTTCAATTTTACTTCATTGGCCCCCCAACCCCCCGGAGGGGGGCTTTAAGAAATGAACGATAACATAAAAATTAT
>JBFZEZ010000129.1:0-9512 GCA_041306585.1 Spirochaetota bacterium
TTTAACCAGATGCTTGAGTATCTTTTTCGGGGATAAAAAAGAGGCTCTAATTCGTACGTCTTTGAGATAAGCCGTGCCCGGGAAGACGCGCATGCTTTTTTTACGGAGAAATCAATGTATCCTGGTCGACCTCATGTAAGTCCTAAAAATAAACATTATTCTCATGCTTTCTCATTGATTTTTATTCACTCTCTTTTATGATGAGAATAACATTTATACGTTGATTAAAAATATGAATATTACTGCGCATTTTATACATCCCACAATATTTCTAAGCTTTTTAATGTCAGTTGAATTGCTCATACACCCATGGCGTTTTAGAAATGTAATACTTGCAATATTTGTTGCTGAAATGGGATATTTAACACTCTTCATATCACTTTTGCATTCCAACCAGATGTTGAACCATCCTAATTTATTTCTTCTTATTTTTCCTATCGAAACAAGTATTGGCCCCTTTCTATACCTCTATGTACTGAGTTTCATCAAGAACAAAACAAAATTTTATGCAAAGGATGTTATTTATTTTATACCATGTATTATCGTTGTCTTTACTTTAATACCATATGCATTTTCATCAACAGAAATTAAAATGGAACTTGTTCGGAGTTTTGTTCTTCAGGAAAACTATAAAATCATTCAGATTTTAATCGCAATTATATCAATTATTGTCATGCCCATCATTTTTGTTTCCTTATCCTTATGGCATATCTGGTTTCGAAAGCCCGGTGAGAATCCAGTCTACCAACATATCATGTTATTAATTTCTCTTCTAATTTTATGGCTTATTTTAAGTATAATTGGTATCGCTGGTGATGCAACATTCTCTACATCTTTGTTAAAAATTAGTAATGTAGCTACAAGCATTATTATTATCAGTTTCTTCCTGGTTTCACATAAATATCCATATCTTATGCAGTTCGGCTCTATTCCAACCAGAAAAAAAGGATATGTAAAATCCTGCCTTGATAAAATTGATGTTTCAAGTATAAAGAATGAATTAAAAATTATTATGGAAGAAGAAAAATTCTTTTGTGATGAAGATCTTTCTCTCAGTCGTCTCAGTGAAGCTTTAGGGTTAACCAGAAATCAATTATCCCAGTTTTTAAATACACACTATAAAAAAAATTTCAATAACTATATCAATGCCTACCGTATCGAAGAGGCAAAAAAAATTATTGTTGAAGAGCCGGCACGACAGATACTTTCAATTGCACTTGCTGTGGGATTTAACTCCTATTCTTCTTTTCATTCAACATTCAAAAAAATGACCGGGCACAGCCCGGCTGATTTCCGGAAAAAATATGATTCCGGCTTCAACTGAAGTTTGACTAATGCTCAATGTATCCTTACTTATTTGGTTTTCTCCCGTAAAAAAAGAATGTTGGTGAAAAAATACCCAGGTCTCCTCCCTTTAAAAGGGCATCTGCGCCAAGATTCAGGATAGAGCTGACCTGAACTGAGCCATTTGGTGCAATTCCAGCGATTTGAAATAATGATACAAAAAAGTGAGTCAAAAATCTTCCTGGAGATGTTCTTGAAAAACCCCTGAAACTAAATTCTCTGCCAGAGATTGGCAGTTGCCAGGGGATATCGAAAAGGTAATTATCGGATACATCAGTACATTCAACATCAACAAAGCCGCATTTTTTTAATTTCTCTGATACCTCGCTGTAATGTTCAAGTTTTGGAAGACCGTTCCCTTCTTCAATATCTTCCTTAATTTTCTGATGTTCATGATTTGATGGATCATATTTGTCGGTCATGCACCACTCATATCCGGCAAAAGCTGAGCCAGGTTTTAGGATGCGATAAACTTCCCTGTAAACATTCAATCTTTCTGATGCATGAACAATAGATTCAATAGCATATGCAGCATCATAACTTTCCGCGTCTTCCTGAATGTCCATATAATCACCCTTAACATATGAACACATATCCTGCAGTTTGGCCTTTTCTGTATGCTTCTTTGCCCTTTTAATTTGATAGTCATTATTATTGAGACCTACTACCTGTGCACCTGAAAATGCACTTATATTTCGAGCAGGTCCGCCCACACCACAGCCTAAGTCAATGACCTTCATTCCGGATTTTAAACCGGTGCGAAGAGCCAGGTAGTATTCATGACGAAGAATAGACTCTTCAAATGATTCTTTTTTCATTCGTGGTGCGAAATGAAAACATTGCCCCCATCCATATTCATAAAAATCAGTGACAAGATCATAGAAATTGTTCACCATATTTAACGAGTTCGATTCACGTAGTTTTACATCAGAAGCATCACTGAACATTTCCTGATAGTTTGATACTGTGTTTTGTATCTTCTTCTTTTCTACACCTGTTTTTGCTGCTTGTAAAAGTGATGTTTTAGTCATGATTGTTTGATCCTTCATTTTATAAATTATTTTTAATTTTGAGCATAAGTTGAGTAAATAATGAAGGATATTATAACACAAATAATATTAATATCATACAAGGAGGTATTTTTGCAACTGGAATGAGTTGTTAAATGATATTCTGGAACTATATATTTCACCATAACCGATGAGTCTTAATTGTTAGATGGGACTGGAGTGAGAAAAGACTTTCCCATAGCTATCCCTTGCAGCCCTTGTCTGATAATATGAATAATGACCCGGCAGTGCCGGCAGGGCCGGGAGGCGACCAGATAAAAGACAGTTCCCTGAACAGCAACCACTTCTCAAATGATTATGGTTTGATTTCCGGAGATTTAGTTGATGCATACATCGGCAAGGGATTACATATGGTTGAGAAACCAATCCAAAGAAATGGCGCGCTTAGTCAGCCCTCCAGCGTGACATTAAGCGCCTGGGTTAATGTTATAGGCGTGCTGCCGGGTAAGGGAGGCGTGGAAGTAGTCAACATTAGCAACGTTTGGGGATTACGTCTGGCTGATAACAACACAGGCCGTGACGGCTTTTATTGGCATCAGTTAGCGGGTTTTAATTGGAACGGTATTAACATCACTCCGCCGGCACCTCTACCTGATCCTCAATCCATTTGTGTAGGAACCGGATGGCATCATTTTGTTGCCACTTTTGATAATATTGGAAAAACTCAAAAATTATATGTGGATGGGATACTGAAAGCATCAGGTACATTTCCAGACTCTGTGGTGTACGAATGGTCGCACTGTACGGCTATTGGGAAACATTGCGATAATGATTTATATGATTATAACGGAACAATCGATGAAACCAGAATTTCAGACATTCCCCGTTCAGAAGAGTGGATACAAACTGAATACAACAACATGAGTTCTCCTTCTACGTTTTATTCAGTATGGTAATTTACTAGTGCCGTGACCGCATGAATTTAAACTAATTTGGAATGGAATCATATCCACCGAAAAGCCCCCTAAATCCCCCGGAGGGGGACTTTCAGGAGTTTTCTTTAAGTCCCCCTCCGGGGGATTTAGGGGGGTCTTCGTGAACATGTTATATTATAAGTTCCCTATTAATTTAAACTGCTACCGCCATATAGGTCCATTTATGAGATTTTATATACTTGACAGTTCACAATAAATTGGATACGATTTTAATCCATACTATGTTAACCAATCTAACCATACATTCAGTACCCGTTTTAATTTCCGCATTCCTGTGCATATATGTGGGATTTTACCACATTACTATTTATTTCAGGATGGGAAAGGAAAGGGTTAATCTCATGTTCGGTCTTGCCTGTTTTTCGGTAGCATTGTACAATTTTTCATGTGCCGGATTGTATAATGCGACATCCTTTGAACAGGGAATAATGTGGCAAAGGGGAAATTTTGTAGGAGTCGGATTAATTTCAATTTTTTTCCTGTTATTTATATATGATTATACCAACAGAAAGCCGGATATAATCATCTGGGTGATTACCATCTTTTTCAGCATGTCCATAATCCTCGTGCTTTTCGTTCACAATGAACTTACCTTATCACTGACGAAAATCCTCCACAAGCATATAACAATCGGTTCTTTTTATGCTATTACCTATTACGAAGCAGATCCCGGGATAATTCCGAGCCTTGAACTTGTGGGTTCAGTTGCGGGATATATCTATCTTTTATATATTGTAATTAATAATTATAGAAAGAACAGGACCCGTGAAGATAAAATTATAATTTTTTCAATATTCTTTTTTTTCTTCACTGTTGTTTTAGATATATCCACCGCCCTGGGACTGCTCACGACCGTATATCTTCTCGAATATGCCTTCCTGATGATCGTCCTCAGCATGTCCAACGCCATGATGTGCAGGTTTACACGTCTCCATCAAACGGTAGCCATGCTTAATGCCTCGCTTGAGGAAAAAGTGATGGCAAGGACCGAAGAACTCCGTGAGTCAGAAGAAAAATATCGCCAACTCCTTGAAAATATTGAAGATATCATCTATGTTTCAGACTGGCGTGGAAATTTTAAATATGCAAGCCCTTCGGGTATCAGAAAATTGGGATACACGCCTGCGGAAATGTATTCCATGAACTATATCGATCTCTTCCCGCCGGATTCCCGTGAAGAGGAATTCGCCTTTTACAAGGAACAGTTAAAGAAAAAAACGAGCGAGACGTTCCATGAATTTAAGGCGATCAAAAAAAATGGGACCATTATCTGGCTCGAGCAGACCGTCAAAATGGTCACTTCGCCTGATGGTGAAATTGAATTCTACGGCATCGCCCATGAAATAACCGAACGTAAGAAAGCTGAACTGGCCCTGCGGTCAAGCGAGGAAAAGTATCGGTCGATCATTGACAACATAAGCGAAGGTTATTTTGAGCTTGATCTGAAGGGGAATTTTGTTTTTGGGAATGCAGCAATGGTCGAGTTATCCGGTTATACGCACATCGAATGGACAGAGATCAACTTCAGGTCATATATGTCCCCAGAGACGGAGAAGAGGGCAGTAGAATTTTTCAAAAGGGTATTAATGGAGAGGGCCAAAGGCGCTTTATTTGAATATGAGCATATACAAAAAGATGGAAAAAAAATATGGATATCCTGTTCGATCAGCGTGATGAATGATGATTCAGGGAATACGATAGGCTTCAGGGGAATATCGCGGAACATCACAAAACAGAGGGAAGAAGATGCTGCCCGGCGTGACCTTGAGGAACAGAAATCACGTTTTTTTGCCAACATTTCCCACGAGATCCGCACCCCCCTCACCCTTATGCTTTCCCCGATAGAAGCCGCGCTCCAACATGAATATAACATGAAACTCGACGATGAGTTTCTCAACAACCTATACCGAAATGGCCTCAGGCTCCTCAAGCTGATCAACAACCTCCTCGATTTTTCAAAAATTGAGGCGGGCCGCATGGGAATGAAAGTGGCCGGAGTCGATATCGTACATTATATCACCACATTTATGGAAACAATAACAACCGCAGCTCAACAGCATGATATTTCATTATCATTCAATACCTCTGTTGAAGATCATGAGGTCTTCATCGATGTGGAGAAAATGGACAAGGCCGTGATGAACGTCCTCTCCAATGCCCTCAAATACACCGGGTCCGGCGGTTCGATCGGAATAAATATCAGGGAAGATGCAGAAAAACTCATGATCAGTTTTCAGGACACCGGACCGGGAATCCCTGCCGACAAGATAGGTATTGTCTTCGATCGTTTCGGCCAGGCGCATACGAAATTTCTGAGCCAGATGGAGGGGACAGGCATCGGCCTTGCTCTGGCGAAAGAATTTGTAGAAATGCACGGCGGTTCCATCACTGTTGAAAGCCGGTTTATTGAAACCAATCCGAACGATCATGGAACAACCTTCACGATTTCCCTCCCGAAGGGAAAAAATCATTTCCTGTCGCGTCCGGAGGTAACGTTTATCGGATTGGAAGATATTGATGAATCGATCACCGGGACCCGCTCGCAAGCCTTCAGCGAAATTGGATCTCTGACGCCGGGTACGGCCGGTTCTTATGAAACAACGCCCCGGGCTTCGATCATGGGGAGTGATGATTGCTTGAATGAAATACTTATCGTTGATGATAATCCTGAAATGGTAAGCTTCATTGCAATGCTCCTGGAAAAAAATTACCGCATTTACACGGCAGGCAACGGAAAACAGGGATTGGAAGCCGTAGACATTCACAGGCCCGATCTCATTATAACAGATGTCATGATGCCGGTCATGGACGGTTATGAAATGACCCGCATATTAAAAGCCGACAATGAATTGAGGCATATCCCGGTCATCATGATTACGGCCAAGGCCGATATCTCTCAAAAAATCGAGGGCCTGGAGCAGGGGGCCGACGATTACCTCGTCAAGCCGTTTAATCCGCGCGAGCTTCTGGTGAGGATACGAACGCTCATCAAGACAGTTGAATTTGAAAAAATTATAATGAAGCGAAACCGCGAAGTGGAAAACGAACTTGAGATAGCCCGCATGCTCCAGCAGCGTCTCCTGCCGGATATGGCGCTTGTCGCTTCAGGGTATGATATGCACGCCGTCTACATCCCCATGGACAAGGTCGGCGGGGATTTTTATGATTACAAACAGAGAGACGGGGTCATCGACCTTTTTATAGCCGACGTTTCCGGCCACGGGCTTCCGGGGGCTTTTATGTCGACCATAACAAAGATGGCAAATGATCATATCGAAGACCGGACCTCGCCTGCACGCATACTGCTTATGTTAAACGACGTGATTTGCAGGACAACGGTCATGAGCAACTTCATCACAGCGTTCAATTGCAACATTGATATGAAAACAAACAGGATGAAATACGCGATTGCCGGCCACAATCCACCGATCGTGTATCGGAGTTCGACCGGGGATTTCATCAGACTTGAAGCAAGGGGAAAACTCCTTGGCTTCATAAAGGGGATTGAGATAGAAGAGAAAGAGATGCAGATGCTTGCCGGTGACCGGCTGGTGCTGTATACCGATGGTATAACTGAATGCCATAATCCCGCAGGAGAAATGTTCGGGGAAGTCCGGTTCAATGCGTTTATCAAGGAGTGTTATGGCCTCTCGCCTGAAAATTGCTGCACTGCCATCATTTCACGCCTCAGGGAATTTTCAGGATCGTTCACGTTTGAGGATGATCTGACGATACTTATTTTCGATGTCCATTAAGCGAACACATTGTCGACGTTGACAGGTGGTTTGTAACCCCGATTAAGAAACTGACATCTCCGGCCATAAGCACACATTACTGTTGCCAAGAGCACGTGACTGATATTTAATCGCATTATCTTTAATAAAAATTTTTCCCCAGTAAAAGTCCCACTCCCCGGAAAGATTTACCGGTCCATCATGCCGGCAGAGCCGGCACAAATGAGGACGAAAGAGAGTTTCTGAGGAAAAATGAGTACTTCCCATGTGCGCACGCTTTTACATTCACTTCTTATTGATGAAATCAACAGCCCTTTCCGAGAGGGCGGTTATTGTAAAAGAAGGATTCGTCCCCAGACTATGAGGCACAATCGATCCATCCATAACATACAAATTCTTGTGCACACCATCTTTTTTATTCCTCGGGTCAAAAACACGGCACTGGTCATCAACAATCCCCTCAGAAACCGACTCTGCCATGCCGCATCCCCCCAGTGGATGGGTAGTAAACATTCCCAATGGGTTTGCTATATAATGTGCACCCTGTACCTGAGAATGCTCCTTCATTCCATTCCCGACAGCTTTCCATACTGAGTCGTTATAAATTGATTTCCAGCTGATGCTGAAGTTCCCAAATAAGTCCATTTTTATGACCCCATTCGAATTATCATGACCGACACCGAGATATAGTTGTGAATGATTCAATGCCCCTTTATCGGAACGAAGAATGACATCTGACAATATTTTTGCAATGTCCTTAAGGCTGCCGGGTAATCCCCCAATTGCAAAAAGACCTGTTTTTAATAGTTCTACAACAGCTTTGGGTATGCTGGAATCTTCTATCAAAAACCGGTCTGTAGGATTAAAGCTGTCGCCGTTATGCTTGGTATATGAAGTGCTTCCCGGTCCCACAATCGGTTCATATGGTTCTTGCTGGATATTCCCGAAGGATTCGATATTGGTGATATCATCACCGTTGAAACCCATACCGAGGGTATCGCCATTACCAGAAAAACCGGATCCAAGTTTATCGGAAAAATCCATATCCCCATATCTTCTTGACCGCTGCAGAATTTTGTTTGATCCCATTGTTCCAGCTGAAATGACAAGTACCGCTGTATCAACATGGCCCTTTCCGAGATATTTTCTATAGGAAAATATCTCTGATGAAATTGCCCCCCACCGTTTAAAATAAACACGATAAAGACCATTCGATAGTTTTGTAAAATAATCTACTTCTATTCCAGTAAACATTTCTGCGCCATTATTTTTGGCAGCGGGTAAATAATTCATGTTTATTGTATTTTTGGCTCCAACATTGCATCCAGTTAAACAATTGCCGCATTGAATACACTTGTTTTGCCACACACCGGCATGATTGTTTTCTTTATCATATCTGGAGTAATTAACATATACATTTGCGATGGAAAAGGATGCACCAAGTATTTCGGAAGTTTTACGCAACACCTCTGCCTTTTTCACCAGTGGAATGGATGAAGGAAATGAATCAGGCATAAGCATGGAACGGGCCTGCGCATAATAATAAAAAAGTTTCCCGTTGTCACGATCGGCCCTTATGGCTTCGGGCCACCTGTCAATGTCAAAAACATCATTGTCCGGGATTGTTGCTATACCATGATTGATGAGTGATGTCCCGCCCAACCCTGAAGCAGATACAACAGTAGCATCACCATAAGGGGACAAGTCATATAACCCAAGATGGTTTTGCGAACTCTTGAGTTGTGACACCGTATTGATTAAACCCTCGGGGAAGTCACCTGGATGATACTCCTGGCCCCGTTCAAGAACACATAAAGAATTCCCCTTTGACAATCGAGCAGCTGCAACAGAACCGCCATATCCCGAACCCACTACAACCACATCATATTGTTTTTTCATTTTACTTTGAGATAAAGCAAGGATGGTCTTTTGGGTATACTCGACGGCTTTTTTATTTGAAGCAAAAGCTTTCACGGGTAAAAGGCTGACAGCGCCTGCAACCCCGGCAGTACTGGTTTTTTTAAAAAAATCACGACGAGAATATTTTGAAGACATAATAGAACCTCACATTTTATTTTTTTCTTCTATCCAAGTAAAGGTTAGGGATACTAACTTTTTTACTGCTTATAAATCAATAAAAAAATTAAATTTTAATTTGTTTTTAATTTGTCCGAATACCGCGCTTGTTACGTTTGTGCCGGCGCCTTATAACGCTAATTCGATTGGAAATATCCTCAAGGACAGAGGTTATGCGTGTTATTTTATCACGAGCGGAACTACGAATTCTGAGAATTTTTCAGGAATGCTCACTGATTGTGGCTTCATAGTCACAGACATGGATGAGAGCTGGTGTCATTACTTCACATCTAAACAGATAAGACAAATATCATCATCGAAAATATCGCTTTTTCTATAAGCCACCAATTCCT
>JBFZEZ010000130.1:0-2777 GCA_041306585.1 Spirochaetota bacterium
TTCAAATGTTTCCTTGAATGTTTTATCGTAAGAATCAATGTTATTTGAGGATTCTGTTTTTCTAAGTACAAATTCATTATCATCGATGAAATCGATTTCATCGAAATGTATGTCTTCATTAATAATCTTTTCAAAATCGCTTATAGACTTTTCGAATAAATCCTCTTCGGAGGCATCCGGCAGCCCTTTATCAGTATTTGAAACCGGGGTATCATTGAGGGGTATCAATTCAAAGTCTTCAAGCCCTTCAATAAGATCATTCTCGTTGAGGAATAAAACATCCTCATGTGCAATACGTTCAGCTTCTTTCAAATTGATCTTACCTAAATCATTAACATTAAAGTTTTCAGGTAATTCATATATTGCTATGCTTCCTGAAGCTTTTTTTTTTGAATTATCACTTTCATCCATTTTATTGCATCAAATAAAAAAATCTACAATTATTAATACTTATACATTATTATTTTATCTTCGGCATTTTTATGTTTTTATTTAAAACAATAAAAAAAAGGATGTTTAGTACATCCTTTTTAAAATTTTATAGTTAATTTTGTATAACTTATCTGCAGGCTACTTTAAGCTTTTCCTTCAAAATTTTTATATCTGCCTGTATCATCATCCTTTCCTCTGAAAAAGGTTTTAATTCGATTAACTTTGTCGAAAGTACTTTCAACTGATTTTCTAAATCATTCTTATCAAGTTGGTCCTTTTTCTTTGCATGTTCTGCAATTATTATCAGCTTATTATCTTTAATCTCGACAATACCATTTTCAATATAGACATAATCAGTCTTTTGGGGTGTCCGTAACCGAACCTCACCAACTCCCAGCTGGGATATTAAAGGGGCATGATTGAAAAGAAACCCGACTTCACCATTATAGGCTTGGACTACAGCGAAATCAATTTCTCCTTCATAGAGGGGCTTCTCTGGAGTTAAGATACTGCAGTTTAATTTTCTACTCATCACTAATTACCTGACTGTATTTTTTTCGCTTTTTCAATTACATCCTCAATTGGACCTACCATATAGAAAGCTTGTTCGGGTAAATTGTCGTAGGCACCCGCAATAAGGGCTTTAAAACTTCTAATTGTATCTTCCAGTTTCACATATTTACCGACAAAACCCGTGAATTGTTCAGCGACAAAGAAAGGCTGAGAGAGAAACCTTTCAATTTTCCGGGCCCTCTGAACAAGAATTTTATCTTCTTCCGCAAGTTCATCCATCCCGAGAATCGCGATGATGTCCTGAAGGTCTTTATAGCGCTGAAGTATCCTTTTCACTTCCATGGCTACTGAATAATGCTCCTCTCCAACGAGTTCCGGCGCCAAAAGTCTCGATGAGGAATCGATTGGATCAACCGCAGGATAAATTCCTTTCTCGGCAATACCCCTTGAAAGGACTGTATTTGCATCGAGGTGGATAAAAGCGGTTGCTGGTGCCGGGTCTGTAAGGTCGTCAGCTGGTACATAAATCGCCTGAACGGATGTGATCGATCCGTGTTTGGTGGAAGTAATCCTCTCCTGAATCTGGCCCATCTCTGTAGCCAGTGTAGGCTGGTAACCAACAGCTGACGGCATCCGGCCGAGGAGTGCAGATACTTCTGAACCTGCCTGGGAGAATCGGAATATATTATCAATGAAAAGAAGAACGTCCTTTCCTGACATGTCCCTGAAATATTCACACATTGTAAGTGCGGTAAGAGCAACACGGAGACGCGCTCCAGGCGGCTCATTCATCTGGCCATATACAAGACATGCTTTATTGATGACACCGGATTGCTGCATTTCAAGCCAAAGGTCATTTCCTTCCCTGGTGCGCTCACCAACGCCGGCGAATACAGAAAATCCGCCATGCTGTTGGGCAACGTTGTTGATAAGTTCCATGATAACAACGGTTTTCCCAACACCCGCACCGCCGAACAATCCGGTTTTTCCACCTTTGATATATGGCGCCAGCAGGTCGATAACCTTAATTCCTGTTTCAAATATTTCAGATTTTGGCTCGAGTTGATCGAATCGCGGGGGTTCCTGGTGGATGCCCCTTTTCTGTTTTGCATTAATTGGGCCTTTTTTATCAACGGTTTCGCCAAGGAGGTTGAAAATTCGGCCAAGGGTTTCTTCACCTACCGGAACAGAAATCCCCGCACCTGTATCGATAATTTTAGTCCCCCTGCTGATACCATCCGTAGAAGCCAGCGCAACTGCCCTTACCTTATTTCCGCCTAAATGCTGCTGAACTTCACAAGTGATAGTGTTTTTTTGGCCCATAACCTCCGTCTCAAGAACGAGAGCATTATAGATTTCAGGTAATTTGCCTTCCGAAAACTCAGCATCAAGCGTAGAGCCGATTACCTGAACAACTTTTCCAATATTCTCACTCATAGTTGTCTCCTTAGATCAAGATTGTGTCATAAATTTCAATATAAGTATTAATCGAGAGCTGCAGCTCCGCCGACAATCTCCGCGATTTCTTTAGTAATTTTTGCCTGTCTCGCCCTGTTGTAAGAAATAGTCAGTTCCTTAATCATATCAGTTGACGCATCTGTCGCATTTTTCATAGCAACACGACGTGCAAAATATTCTGAAAATGAGGACTCAAGAAAACAGGAATACAATTTCACCTTAATATATAAAGGGAGTATATACGCAAAAATCTTAAAGGGGGCTGGTTCGAAAATGTAATCCTGACGTGATATACTTATTGAACCATGAATTTCGTCGATTTCAGGTGAAATCGGCAATAATTTTATTATATCTGGTTTCTGTGAGAATGATGT
>JBFZEZ010000131.1:0-5302 GCA_041306585.1 Spirochaetota bacterium
TTTATCCTGCACAATTCTGGCCGCATAAAAATCATGCGAACCTGTTGCTTGCTTTGCAAATGCTGAAGCAGAAATATAATATTACTGTCCCACTGGTGCTGGCAGGATCAGACAAAGGAAATGAAAATTATATCCGGAAGTTGATATCAGACAGGGAATTATCCTCGCAGGTGCATATCCTTGGGTTTGTTCCCGGGGAGGATATGTCTCCACTCTACCGGAATGCACTGGCGCTTACGTTCATGACGTTCTTTGGCCCTGATAACCTCCCACCACTGGAAGCATTCGCGTCAGGGTGCCCGGTCATTGCATCGAACGTACCAGGAGCTGAAGAACAATTGGGAGATGCTGCAATTCTGGTCGATCCAAAAAGTCCGGAACAAATTGCAGATGCCATTTTAAATGTTTATAATTCCCCGGATATTCGAAATATGCTCATTGAACGTGGATTAGAACGAGCACAAAAATGGACGGGACAGGACTTTGTTCGGCAGATATTTTCTATTATTGACGAATTCGAAGCGATCAGACGATGCTGGGAATAGACCGGTGATTGGAGCGGGGTTATATTCTAGTATATCCCGGGGAATCAAAGAGCGATTTACGGAGTTATAATGCCCAAATTTGTATCTTCATAATGCAATTAAATAAAGTATTCACACTCCTATGAGATCTCTCTGTTTCATTATTTTTACGATTTAATCGTTTTAATACGAAAGATGTGAACGTGGTATAATTGATAAACAGAATAAATAGGCAGAGTACGATCAATTTTTATAAAGCATTCCTGTAAGCAGGTTCTGGTTTATCATAATAATAATTTGAAACAGGAAGTAACTAAACACTTAATCGATGAAAAATCTTGAATGAAATATATGGAAAAACACCTGATGTCTTTAACCGGTGAATTAATAGCTCTAATCCATAAATCACTCGCTTAATATCGAATTTGAAATATTTCGGATAAGTAATCCCAAAGTCCTTTTTTAGTTGTTGATCCACCAGGTCGTCATTTTTTGATTTTGCTTCAGTTTTACTTTGTTTATGAAGGCGAAACGCTACCAACATTGAATTAATTATTCCCGGGGGACTGCTTTTCGAAAGCCGTAATACCAGGTCATAGTCAAAAGAAAATTTTAATTCCCTGTCGAAACCACCGTACTTAAAAAAATATTCTCGCCTGATAAACATTGCAGGTTGAAGAAATGTCATACCAAAATGCAATAACCTGTCGTGATCGACGGGTGGACAATAGCAGTCGAGTAATTTATTATTATGTGCATCAACAAATATTCCATCGCCAATAGCCCACTGAACTTCAGGATGATGTAAAAAAAACTCCCCTACTCTGATGAAAGCCTCTTCCAGATAATAATCATCAGAATTAATCCAGGCTAGTATATCGCCGGTTGATTTTTCAAAACCGCGATAAATTGCATCAGCCTGTCCTTTATCGGGTTTACTTTCCCAGAATGTGATCCGGTCCTCGTACTTCCTTATAATGTCCACACTATTGTCAGTTGAACCCCCATCGAGGATAATATATTCCAGGTTCGGGTAATTCTGGTTAAGAACTGATAAAATTGTCTGCTCGAGGAAATTACCCTGGTTGAAAGAGGGTGTCACAATCGAGATTTTCGGAAATTGAGGACCCATATATTTCTCCTTTAATGAATAACGGCCGGTTTTTTGAGGCAACTATCGTATATATCTTCAAATTGTTTTATCAGAATTTTCCAGTTTAATACATTATTGATATATTCCTGACCATTTGCCACAAAATTTTGTGATATATCCGGATTATTGATGAGATTTTCAATATGATCTATTAATTGATTCACCTCTCCGGATTTTACGATTAATCCACAATTGGCTTCTTTAATTATCTCCCCACATCCACACCCCTCCGCAACAATAACCGGAGTCCCGCACATTATTGCCTCAAAGGGGACTAACCCGAATATCTCAAATATTCCCGGGTACACTAAAACATCGGCATCAACGAGTGCTTCGAATTTTTCTGTTTTATAGAGCGGGCCGAGTAGCAACACATTCTCTTCGATTTTCAATCGTATTATCTGTTTCATCAGGATATCTAAAAACCCCTCGTCAGGGCCGATAATAACGAGCCTGACATCTCTGCGTTGATCCAACAGGCCTGAAAAACCATTAACGAGAAAATCAAGACCCTTTCCTTTGTGCAATCTTCCCAAATAGAGAATTATTTTCTCATCTGGTACAATTCCATATTTATTCGTGAATTCTCCGCGATCTGGTAGTGTTTCATATTCTGACATATCAATTCCGTTCGGGACAATCTCAATTTTATTGTCAGATACCTGCATTTTTAAGTATTGCTCCCGCTCAATTCCGGATACTGCAATCACTTTTGAGGAATCCTTTAGAATTTTATCTCCCCATACAAAATCAAAGAGTTTTTTCAGATTTTGCTTCTCAAAAAACGGGAGAACAGAGCCATGTGCCTGCACGATGTAAGGTATCTTATGCTTCATTGCAGAGGTATGCACTGCAACGTTCTGATATGAACGGTAATTATGGAGATGAATTATGTCGAATTCCTTAAGGTTCTTTTCAAGCCAGGGTTTCATAGAGGGGGTATATAAAAAGAGACCGAAGTGTGCAGCACAGTGAAAAGGGATCACATGTACCCCGTTACTCCGGATAGCATCTGCAAACTGCAGATTGAAACCAAAATCAGTCGTGATTATGGTCACGTCGTGTTTCCGTTTCGCGAGTTCTTCTGATAACTCATAAGGAACGGTTACCGATCCCCCGAATTCTGGTGCAAAAAAAGGGATCACCTGTAATATTTTCATTCATGTCCCCGTTTCAGGTGGTCATTTACACATTGTTCATCTTTGTTTCTCAATTTTGTTGCAACCCCATAAATGATCGGCTTCATCGGGGAATCCATCACCAGTTTCGCCAGACACTCACTGTTGAACAGAATTGTTGATAGCTGATCGATAATTGTTTTTTTGACATTGAATTGCATCCGGAACTTTTTCCAGTCGTCATTAAATTGAACATCTTCAAGATTCGTGGTCCCAAGTCCTTCTTTTTCTGCGATCATAATATGTTCAACCGATGAAACCGGAATCCCCATAACCGATGCACCGAATGCATCCGCAACTACCGGATTATTTGCGGCTAATATAAGATCTGACTGTATTGCGTCACCGTACATCGGTCCATGACCATTAAGGGCATATGTACCGTCAATTAATGCAATTTTAGGGTTCAGCACTCTGGTGAGAAGAGTCAGTTTCCGGCTCAGATTCTTGTGCTGCAGGCACCGCATGGTATCGGGATAACAGCCCCACAGGTTCTTCATGCTTAAGGTGACAAGAGTCATTACGTGCACTTTGAGGACAGGGACCGATATGAAACTGTCAATTTCATCGATGAGAAGATCCGGCACCTGGACTTTCACCATTTTTCCCTGGATGGTGTCTTCAATATATTGTGCAGGCAGTTTCGAGAGGTTGACGAGTTCAGCACCGGTTTCTTTGCAGATCCCGGACATTCCATGACCATTGAACGCCTGGTCCGCGGTGAATGAATGGTTGCCGCCATCAGATTCCCCGATAATGACCCGGTCTGCCCGGTCTTTGAGGACTGCCAGAAGCTCTTTCAGGACCAGCGGGCTGGTGGTGATGCCCTCTTTATAGAACGGGTATGTAAAATTGGGTTTGACAAAAACCGTGGAATCGTTGCGGACAGAATCCCTCCATTTAATGAATTCAAGACTATTCGAGATATCATCGTGGAGATTTGAAATTTTTGCTATGTATGCACGGTAATTGTTCATTTGACACTCTCTCCAATTACCTGTTCAAACGTATATGTTATTGCATCCCAGTCAAGATCCTGAACGTATTTTCTTGCTGAATTTCCGTAATTTTGTACTTTTCCAATTGTTGCCATTTCGTACGCAGCTTCGACAACCATTTCAGGAGTGTAAACATAAAGAACTCCGTTTCCCTCCCCAAACTCTCTCATTATTCCCGGGAGTCGTGTGCTGATAACCGGTTTACCCATTGCCATATATTCATACATCTTGATAGGGACTATATCCAGCATGATTTTTTCATCGGGATCTGCCGGTAAAATGCAGATATCACCCGCTGCAATAAATTCAGGGATTTTTTCATATGGTTGCCTGCCCGTAAGGATGAGACTCTCCTCCAGGTGATGTTCATCCCGGATACACTGGAGATCCTGGTATGCATCGCCGTCCCCGACGATGAGTATTTTCAGATTTGGATAGCGATCCCGCGAGCGGGCGAGTTCAAGGGCGACTTCTTTTAACCCGGAGAAGTTGTAGAGCCAGCCCATGAAGAATAGGACGATATCCTCCTTCGTAATTCCATTGGCCGATCTGACTTCGGATCCATCGATAGCCGGATTGAACCGTTTGAGATCGATGCCGGCCCCTATAATTGAAGTTCTTTTGGGATCGGCTCCACAATTTATCGCATATTCCATGAGTGTTTTGTTGATGGTAATGACTTTCGCAGAATTCCGGAGTGTCTGCTTTTCAAGAATGCGGCCGATTTTCTGAAAAATCTTTTCAGGAATAAGGGTATCAAGTGCATCTATCCAGTAATAGATGAAAGGAATGTTATGACGTTGTGCAAGTCGTGCAGCGGTCCAGGCATTCAGGATGCCAAATCCAATGATAACATCGGGCTTGAATTCATTTATCTGCTTAATGATCTCTTTCCGATGTGTGATGAAAAGTGCAGGATATTCAAGAACTGGAATCCTGATGGAACGGGGGCGGATAACCTGTATGGATACATCAGGAAGAATCTTGTGGACATTTTCATACACGGTTCTTTTGCTTGAAAGACCCTTCCTGTTACTTTTTTTCCAGTCGATGTCGTAATCGATCACCCTTACCGAATGACCCCGTGCAGCGAGACGCTCCATCAGGTGGTGCTGCTGGTGGGGATTCCGGGTGAGCCAGTCCGACTCCTGGACTACAAGGATATTCATCTTGCGCCCTCAATTATTGCTACATTTCCAAAAAATTTAGAAAGGGACTGATTTTTAGAAATTAAAAAATTGACGAATTTTTCCCCGCTGCGGATCCCGGTGATTATTATCCTGTTATCCCCATAATACGGTGGAATAAAGTAATACTGAATCGAAAAAGAGAGAGTGCTATCTGTCAGGAATTGCCGGATGCCGTCTCCATTTACCCTGTTAACCATTAAATCTCCTTCTTTGATAAAAAGACCACATTTATTTAATAATCGTGTTAAACCACAATTCA
>JBFZEZ010000132.1:0-3364 GCA_041306585.1 Spirochaetota bacterium
AGATATATTCATTACGGCCTCACTTCAAGCGATATCGGGGACACGGCGCTGTCTATACAGCTCCGCCAGTCCGGGGAAATCCTTCTACAGGGGCTTGAAAAGCTCATCCAGGCCTTAAAAAAACAAGCGCTCACCTACAAGGATACACCATGCATGGGTCGGTCACACGGAGTCCATGCGGAACCGACGACGTTCGGGATGAAAATGGCGCTTTTTTACGAAGAATTCAGGAGGGATTCAGGGAGGTTGAAGAGAGGGATCCAGAACATATCTTTCGGAAAATTTTCCGGGGCTGTCGGCACATTCAGCAACATCGAGCCCGATGTTGAGGCAAAGGTGTGCGCAAAACTCGGGCTTACCCCGGACCCGATATCGACCCAGGTTATTCAGAGGGATCGTCATGCTGAGTTCATGGCTGCCCTGGCGATTACCGCGGGGACATTGGACCAGCTGGCCACGGAAATTCGGCACCTGCAGCGCACTGAGGTCCGCGAGGCTGAAGAGCCTTTTCAGAAAGGTCAGAAAGGATCATCTGCAATGCCGCACAAACGCAACCCCATTTTATGCGAACGTGTAACAGGCCTCTCCCGTGTGATCAAAGCAAACATGAACGTTGCACTTGAAAACATGACCCTCTGGCACGAGCGGGACATATCACACTCTTCCGCCGAACGGGTGATACTCCCTGACTCAACGATAGCACTCGATTACCTCATCCACCGTATGATATTCATAATTGAAAATCTCAACGTGTACCCGGAAAATATGCTTGAAAACATAAACAGAACAGGGGGCCTCTTTTATTCACAGTCCCTGCTCCTTATCATGATTGAGAAGGGATTTTCACGGGAAGAGTCATACGCGATAGTCCAGGAGATGGCGATGCGCGTGTGGAAACGGGAAGGAACACTGCGCGAGTTATGCGAGAAACACCCGGTGATGTCTCAGAAAATTTCGAAGGGCGAATTCAATCTGATCTTTGACATGAAACGTTACCTGAAAAATATCGATTACGTATATAAGAAAATAGGATTATAGTGAAAAATTGACGATAGTGCCCTCACCCGCGCATCGCTGAGCTTGCGCACCCTCTCCCCACCTTCGGTCAGGAGAGGGTGAAGTCATCCAACCCTCACCCGCACGCAGTGTGGGAGAGGGTGAACGAGCGATAGCGATGTTCGGGTGAGGGCACGTTCGCTACTCAGGAAAATCAATGACCCTAAAGACATACCACATAGAAACATTCGGTTGCCAGATGAACAAGAATGATTCAGAGCTGATGGGGCTATCGATGAATGAACACGGTTTCATTCAGGCTGAGACCGCATCATGCGCGGATATTGTTATTTTCAATACATGCTCGGTGCGTAAGCATGCCGAAGACAGGGTGAAATCACGTATCGGGGCTGTTAAATACGATATCCGGTCGCGAAATGGGCTCATCGTGATCGCCGGGTGTATGGCCCAGCGCATCGGAAGCGCAATCCTTGATGATGCAATTGCGGATATCGTCGTTGGACCTTATCAGGCCCCAAAGGTCGGTGAAATTGTAAAGCTTCATCTCGGGCATAAAGGCGCGGCCCTTTTCAACTCCCTTAAAAGGGATGATTTCAGCAGCCGCATCAATCCCGGACTCGCATCAATGAAAAACGAACACCCCTGGCACCGCTGGGTTACCATCACCCATGGTTGTGAAAACTTCTGCTCATACTGCATCGTCCCCTACGTCCGGGGAAAACTCATTTCATTCAAATCTGATTCCATCATCGAGTATATAAAAATCTGCGTTGAGGCGGGGGTGCGTGAGATCACCCTTCTCGGCCAGAATGTCAACCAGTACGGCACCGACACCGGGGACATCCCTTTTCACACGCTCCTCGAAAAAACCGCGGGGATACAGGGAATCGTCCGGATTAATTTTATTACATCGCATCCGAAAGACTTCAATCAAGAAATAATACGCGTTATACGAGATAACCCAGCTATATCCCGGTCAATCCATCTCCCCCTGCAGAGCGGTTCGGATGCCGTCCTGAAAAAAATGAACCGGAACTATACAATGAAGCATTATATGGAAATCATACAAGTAATTGAAAAAACACTGGACGAATTTTCCCTGACAACCGATCTCATTGTCGGTTATCCCGGTGAAAGCGCCGCCGATTTTCAGACGACCCTCGACGCCGTGCGATCGATACGATTCGACGAAGCATACACATACGCATACTCCCCCCGGGAAGGAACGCCTGCATATTCACTCACTGAAGAAATATTGCATGGCGAAAAAATCGCGCGGCTGAATGAACTGATCACCCTGCAGAGAAAGATCTCCCGTGAAAAACTAGCGGCACGCATCGGTCACATGGAACAGGCGATTATTGAACAAATCAGCAAAAAATCATCCTCAGAGGTCCTGGGTAAAACCTTTTTAAACCACCCTGTCATACTCGCCGGAACAATCGAAGATATTGGAGATGTAATATCTGTAAAAATTGATGGCGTAAAAGGTTCAATGTTAAGGGGGACTCGTGTTGCTTAAAAAAAATGTACCCTTACTTTTTGTCACTGCATGCATTGCATTAACCGCCGGGGCCGGGGCCGCCGAAAGGGACGAAATTTTCTACCATCAAATCCGCAATGAAGCCTCCGGTACGCACCGGGAGACCGCATTGAAACACGCACAGCAGTTCCTGCGCGAATACCCCGAAAGTATTTTCATCCCGGGGGTGAAATACATCATCGCGGGATTTGAGCAGAACCCGTCGAGTGCGTTACAGAAATACCGGGATATAATCGAGAACCATAAAAATTCGCCAAGCCGCGATGATGCCCTTATCCGTTCATGCGAAATCATGTATCTTCGGTCTGACTGGATTTCACTCAGGGACAATGCCCGAGATGGCATCATCGACTACCCGGGGAGCGAGTATGAATCATATTTCAGGTATTATTACGCCCTCGCATCAATGCAGACGGGCGATCTCGACAAAGCCCAGGGTGAATGCCTTACCCTCATGAGGGAAACACGAAGCAGATGGCTCAACGACCGCGGCCTCCTGCTCCTTGCCGAGATCCACCGCCGCACGACGGGATATTCGACTGATTACCTGCGTGCCCTGAAAAACGCAGCCATGGACCGGCCCGGCTCGGAAATACACTCAAGCGCCATCTACCTTATCGGGGCCTTCTATGAAAAAAAGCAATCATACAACAAATCGTATTCCGCATATCTTGACTCTATCAAGTTATATCCCGGCTCACCCGAGGCTGACCGGGCGTCCGAACGCATAGCCGGCATCCAACACTACAGGCTTAAAAAGGTCAATTACATCCCTGGCGATGATGCCCTCGCATCGGCCGGACC
>JBFZEZ010000133.1:0-2683 GCA_041306585.1 Spirochaetota bacterium
TGGGTGTGCTGACCCTCAATGCCCTTGCATTTGCTCAGGAAATATTTGTTCCCCTGCAGGTGCAGTTTCTTCCTTTTCACGGAATGTATAATCTTTTTGAAGCACTGCAGATGGTGAAAAAACGTCTGAATAAGGATATAGATATTACAGGCGTTATAGGGACCATGTACAATGCAAGTAAGAGTATAAACAGAGAGGTTATTGAAGAGACCAAGAAAAGGCTCCCTGGTAAGCTCTTTAATACACTCATTCGGGAGAACGTCTCTTTGCAGGAGGCGCCAAGCTGGGGTAAAACGATTTTTGAATATAAACCTGAAAGTAATGGCGCAATAGATTATATGAACCTTGCAGAAGAGATCGAGGTGCGGATATAAATATTCGCTGAACAGGTTATAGCAGTTAACGATTCAGTTTGATTACTTTAGTTATTTCTGTCTCTGTCGAAGATTCATCTTGATTTTTTCCAGGTCTAATACTGTATCACTTAATAACTTAAACCCCTGGATTCCCGCCTGCACGGGAATGACAAGAAATGAAATGGTTAAATAATTATACTACGACAATATTCACCAATTTTCCGGGAATAGCAATAACCTTCTTAATCTGCTTACCGGCAATGAAATCCTGTATACGGTCACTGGACATCGCCATTTTTTCCATATCTTCTTTAGAAATATCTGCCGGGACTTGAATTTTTTCCCTTATTTTTCCATTCACCTGAAATACGAGTTCAATCTCATCACGCTTTGTAAGTTCTTCGATGAATGAAGGCCACTCAGCAGTTGTGAGTGATACTGTGTTGCCGAGTGTTTCCCATAGTTCTTCCGCAAAGTGGGGAACAAACGGTGCGAGCATGGGGATAAATGTACTGAACACCTCCGAAAGGACCTGATGTCCCTCAGTAGTTGCAAGTTCTTTTTCGTCCGCCTGGTATAGGGTATTGGTAAGTTCCATCATTCGTGCTATAGCAGTGTTGTACTGCGCGCGTTCTTCGATGTCCCTGGTTACAATTTTTATGGTCCGGTGGAGCTCGATACGAAGATTCTGAAGAGTGTCGGATAGTTGCATCCCGTCGAGTTTAAAGTTTTTGATATAGACATTTTTATGCTTATGAATAAATCGCCATACGCGCATAATAAACCGGAAACTACCCTCAACCCCTTTATCAGACCAGTCGAGATCTTTTTGCGGGGGGGATGCGAAGAGCATAAAGAGCCGAACAGTATCGGCCCCATATTTTTCAATGATGCCATCAGGGTCAACGGTATTGCCCTTCGACTTTCTCATTTTAGAACCGTCCTTTATCACCATCCCCTGCGTGAGGAGACGATTAAAAGGCTCTTTTGACTTAAGGAGACCCATATCGAACATGACCATCGAAAAGAAACGCGCATAGAGGAGATGTAGAACGGCGTGTTCAATGCCGCCTATGTATTGATCAACCGGCATCCAGTAATTAATAGCATTGGTGTCAAAAATTTCTTTTGATCCGGGGGACGTAAATTTTGAGTAATACCATGAAGAATCAACAAAGGTGTCCATGGTGTCTGTTTCCCTTCGGGCAGGAGTGCCGCACTTCGGGCATGTGCATTTAAGAAATTCGTCCATATGTATAAGGGGGGACCGTGAATCCCCTTTGAAATCGACCTGGGTCGGCAACACGACTGGTAAATTTTTCTCCGGGACAGGCAGCATGCCGCACGTATCACAGTAGATCATCGGTATCGGGCAGCCCCAGTACCGCTGGCGAGATATAAGCCAGTCCCGGATGCGGTAATTGACTTCCCGCTTGCCGTATTTTTTTTCTTCGCAAAAATCTGAAATTTTCTCGATGGCATCCTTGTTGGATATACCGTTGAATGGGCCTGAATTGACGCAGACACCTTCATCGACATACGCCTCTGTCATGGTTTTCACATCAATCGGCGTATGCGGATTATCGATGACAAGTTTTATCGGAATGCTGTATTTTTTTGCAAAGGCGAAGTCACGCGTATCATGGGCAGGAACTGCCATAATGGCGCCTGTTCCGTAATCCATAAGTACAAAGTTTCCTATGAACAGGGGGACTTTTTCCCCAGTAAATGGATTAGTTATTTTTATCCCGGTATCAATTCCTTCCTTTTCCTTGTCTTCTGATGTCCGTTCAATAGTGGATTGGGTCTTAATTTTTTCAATAAAGGCTTTTACTTTCGGGTCTTTAACTGAATCAAGGAAGGGGTGTTCAGGGGCAATAACCATGAAGGTCACACCGTATATCGTATCCGGCCTTGTGGTGTAAATCGGAAAGTCTGCGCCTGATTCGAGTTTGAAATTGACCGTAAGCCCGGTGGAACGCCCGATCCAGTTTTTCTGCATGGTGAGGACCTGCTCCGGCCAATTCCCGGTCAATTCATCATGCCCCTTTAAAAGGTCATCAGCGTACGCCGTGATTTTAAAGAACCATTGTTCCAGTTTTTTCTGTAATACAGGGCTTTCGCATCTCCAGCAAATACCGTTTTCAGCCTGCTCGTTCGCAAGAACAGTATTGCAGGTATCGCACCAGTTTACCGAGGCAAATTTTTTATAAGCCAGGCCTTTCTCGTACATTTTAGTAAACATCCACTGGTTCCAGCGGTAATATTCCGGTTCATAGGTCGTGACTTCCTTGGTCCAGTCATATGAAAAACCGAGCCTCTTAAGC
>JBFZEZ010000134.1:0-5396 GCA_041306585.1 Spirochaetota bacterium
GAATTAAAAAAACATACGTCATGGACATACGCTTCGACACGGCAGCTGCGAACCCGCGGCTCATTGAAAAGCTCGCACGCGCGGGGCTCAAGGTCGTCATTTGCGGTTTTGAATCGTTCCGCGAAGAGGAATTGAAAAAATATAAAAAAGAAGCATCGGCAAAACTCATAGCAGATGCCATCACGATCTTCCATGATGACGAAATTCTCTTACGCGGAAACTACGTGGTTCCGCCCGACTACGAAGAGCGGGACTTCGCGGCGCTGGGCGAGTACGCGGACTCCCATCGCGTGTTATTTGCCGGTTATACGGTGCTCACCCCCATGCCGGGGACGTGCTTGTATGACGAGATGCAGGGGAAAATAATCGACCGCGATTTATCGAAATATAATTTTTTCAACTGCGTGCTTGAGACGAAGTTACCGATTGAGGAATTCTACAAAAACATTGGGAAGCTATGGCTCATTAAAAAGGGGACGGATGTGATTTAAAACTAGAAGATGCAGTAAACAACTTCAATTCTGTTCATTTACAAGTTTTGCCATAAATCGTGCAAATAAAATAATATTTTGTTCCACACTCGCTTTTTCGAGGGCTTCCATATATGCTTTTCGTTTTTCAACTGGAATAACAGTCCATGGGTACCCGCCCGAGGCCAGCATCACGTTCATAAGAAAACGTCCTATCCGGCCATTGCCGTCCATATAGGGATGAATATATACAAAAATAAAATGTCCGAGCACGGCGTTAACAGCTGGTTCTTTTTCATTCTGTAATAATTCAAAAAACGCCGGCATAACGTCCCTGACTGCCTCAGAATTAAGTGGGACATGCATGGAATTGCTGATATAAACCTGCCCGTTACGGTATCCTGCAAGATCCGACGGTTTTAATATACCGGCAGTTACGGCTGGTGTGAACATTTCCCGGTACCATGCCCCATGGTCTTCATCTGCGATCCTGCCCGGATTTTCTCCTTTGAGGACTTTCCCCATGCTTTTTCTGACGGCTTGAAACGCCTGCCAATAACCGCGGGCTGCGAGAGCGTCTATTTCTCGTTTGTCTGTTTCATTGCCATCCGGATTCCATTTTCCGCTTCGGACCCGTTCAATAATATCAGGAGTCACCCGGTATCCTTCAATCGATAATGAATTATATGCATCCATCGAGTAACCGTCTTCCACGCGTTTCATATAGACTTTGATATTTTTCGGCAGTCCAGGTGCGATAGGAAAATTTTCTAAGACAGGCTCACGCATTTTCTGCCACATCAGTTTTATTCTGTGAACATACGGTGATTTATCCCTGACGATTCCGGGATGAGGCATTTCTGAAGTAAAGGGATTGCTCACCTGCACATCATACCCCGCGGCCTGCATTGTTTTAATAATATCGTCGGCGATACGCTCCCTTCCGATAGCGCGAAATGCCCCGGCAAGACGGCCTGCAATAGTGCCATGTCCCCCCTCAAGAAGCAGGGTCAAAATATTCGATGAATCGCGTATCATGGCAAGTGCGGTATGAATATCTGTCGGGTTTTTGCTATAAAATCTCTGAGAACAGTTGACAAGGGCCGATGGAAGCGACAATAAACGGATCCCTTCTATCTCAACAATTTCATTCTTAGCAGGCAAAATGGAGTGAACATCGAGAAGAGATGTACCATGAATAAGGTTGGTCACATTATTTTGTCCCTCTGGCGAACGTATTATAAGCTGGCGAGGTACTCCCCAATTCCCGCTATGCAGCAATAAGGACTGGTCAGGTGAAATGCACCAATTTACAGTGAAACGTTCATTGAGATATATAGCACAAAATTTCCAAAAAGATGCATACCATGAAGTGCTTTCCCCTTTTTCTTCACCTGGTCGGGTAGCTATATACCATCCTTTTATAATCTCCCGAATAAATCCATTCAAGAGTAGACGTTCCCTGTGGGTCCGGGTTAAATCTGTTGTACGTATAATGCCTGCTCTATCGTTGTTCTGAAATTTTCTTAAAAATTCCAAAGACGCTGCAAGCTTTTCTGATGGTGTTGCCATAGTGCCATAATCACATTAGTTTATTATGGTGTATTGAAATTAGTTTATTATGTCAAGCTTAAATTAGTTTTTCGTGTTATATTTTCCAGCTACCGGGTCGGGGTGGCAGATGCCCCCGCGTATCGCCAATCGCTGGCAAGGTCTGGCGCGCCAAATATTCCTTTTTTAGTAATTTTAGATTCGTCGCAAACAACGAGAATATCGGGCTGGACGACGGTGGTTGTCTCTTCATCGGTATTTCCCGGCGCATCTTTCAAAAATACATCAAGAGGTGATAAAAATACGCGGCATTTTTTCCCTTCCAGAAAATCGGCGAAAATTCTCGAAATATTTAAAATCAGTACCTGATGATCCGTTTCAGGTGCGGCCGCTCGTTATATTCGGACGATTCACTATCTTCCAGATTGTCTGAAGAATTAACCGGTATGTAATCAATTCTATCGGCTTTTTTGTCAATTTTATTGTTCATGAATTATCCCTGTTCGATTTAATGTTCATGATCTTGAGGTATAATTTATTGTGAAAAGTTAAAATAAAAAGTGATTATACTGAATAGATCTTGAACATTCGCATCACTCATAATAAAATTATTCCCGTGATAGGTGAGTGTTACATAGTCCCGGCACCAGGGTTTCGGCCGGCACCGGAACCCACGGCCCACGCAGGGCTCCCCGCGTAAAAGGCCGGAAGTGCCTGGACGAAGCTGATTACGAAGATATATGAAATTGACCGTGTGCCAAGAATGCACAATGGAGGTTTTATGTAAAACCACCTTATGCTGCTGTGGTAAAGAACCATGGTGGTGAGCGATAAGGAAAAGGCATGGCAAAAGACTATGTCAGGTGTGTGTCATGAAGATGAACGAAAGTGAACCACTGATGAGGTGTCGAAATCGTAAGGATGATGTCAAAACCGAGGGCCGATTGATTTCTCGGGAAAAGTCAGCGGGAAACCTGGTTACTGCGCTGACGGCATCCGGCATAGAGGTGGCGTGAGCTTGGCACAGGCTTTTGTGGGGAACTTGGGAACCTGTCGTTCTGATGTAAAGAGAGAACCTCAAATGGAAATACCATAAGTGGGAGAGTACCGATGCAGTGCACAGGGATGGAGCAGTTCGTAGTAGTGGAGAAGCTCTTGTAATGAGAGTGGAGCGAAGGGGCTGCATTATCCAGTGGGAAATATTTCATCAACCAGAAATGGGAGGAGTGATATGGATTCTACAAGAGGTTGAAACATTCACGCTGGAAAATAAAACAATGGTTTGGGAAAATTGCAAAGCAATCCCCTGAATTGTTTGTTCACCGGGAGTATGTAAAATCTGCGGTTGGATAATAGGAGCCGTATGAGCCGAGAGGCTCACATGCGGTTCCGTGAGAGCCCGAGGGGGAAATTCCCTCGGGCGACTCGACCTCTTGCGTCTCCCCGGTGCGGGTCTGAAATGAAGATACTGGTAATGGCAGATTTATTTTTATGCAGATGCTATATTTGCGGTTTTTGAAGGGTAAAAATACAATCTGCTTGATGAATTTTTACAAATTTTGATTGAATTTTTTCTCGATGCTCCTATCATTGAAAATATAAAAATGAAATAAAAAGTCTTTTAACAGAAAAATTTCATATCATTGAAACAACCGGCTAAAGGGACAAAATCAATTTCATTGAGTATAGTTTTTTAGGCTTTTCCATAGTACCTTTTATATCTTATTTAAAGCGCTGCTTTATGAAGGAGAGTTTTAGCAGATGAAGCCTATACATATATTTTTCATTTCTGTTGGGCTATCTATCTGTATTTTTATACTCTTTGTTGCGGGATATTGGAATTATGTCTTTAACAGAGAGCATCAACGTGTGGAAAATCACAGCAAAATTACCGCCAGTGCAATGTGGAATTTTGATGCAGAAGGTATGGAAGAATATTTCGAACTTGCATGTGAGGCATACAATTATAAAAGCGTACTGCTTACCCATACATCAGGTGAACCCTTTATCGATCTTAATCATACATTTCAAAAACCTGTGGACAGGTTTTTTATTTCTATGAACCTTTATCCTTCGAATATCATTGTCTCTGATGTTGTTTTCAATGAAAAGGTTATTGGCAGAATCACAGTCAACTGGTACAACGACTCAATTTTAATCTACATTTATGCCCTTCTTGTGCATTTTCTCATTCTCACGGCTATGTGGTTCTATCTGCGAACCATTAAGGCAAAAAATGAACTCGAAACCCGCGTTGAAGAGAGAACCGTGAATCTGAAGAAAGAAATCTTCGAACGGAAACAGGCGGAACAAGAGCTGGAAAAGTTCGCCAAGCGCCTGGCGCTCCATATTGAACAAACACCTTTGGGAGTGATAGAGTGGGATCTTAACTTCAAAGTGCTTCAGTGGAATCAGGCAGCTGAAAAAATTTTCGGTTACACCCACGAAGAGGCTATAGGCCAAGAGGCCTCAAGTATAATTATACCGGACATTTGCAAAGAAGATGTCGACCAGGTATGGAGAGAGCTTATTACACAACAGGGAGGAGCGAGAAGTACAAACCAGAATATAACAAAAAATGGCGAGATTATAATATGTGATTGGTACAATACAACTTTGATCGACTCTACAGGTACTATTCTCGGTGTAGCCTCTCTGATTCGTGATATCACCGACCAGGTAAAGGCTGAAAAAAAAATCAAAGAACAAAAATTTTTCATCCAAAAGGCTATAGATGCTCAAAGAGATACATTCTTTGTCTTTGACATCTCGACAGGCCGGGCCCTTCAGTGGAACAAAGCTTTTGAAAATATCTCTGGTTACTCCAATGATGAAATATCTTCACGTAAGGCCCCCGAAAGTTACTACTCAGAAGATGATTTGAAAAAAGTAAGTACATATGTTGAGAGTATATTAAACGGTGAAGTTGGAACTGTTGAACTTGAATTAATATGCAAGGATGGACATCGTGTTCCAACTGAGTATTCTGCATCTATTCTTAGTGAAGAGGAAGGCGCCACCAACACATTTATTGCTGTTGGAAGAGATGTTTCTGAACGTAAAGTAGCTGAAATACAAAAGGAAGATCTTGAAAACCGACTTCGGCAGTCTCATAAAATGGAAGCAATTGGCACCTTGGCTGGTGGAATAGCCCATGACTTTAATAATATTCTGGCTGCAATTTTTGGCTATGCCGAATTGATACAATATGAACTGCCGGAATCAAGCCCTACCAGGAGCAATATTCAGGAAATATTGAATGCAGGAACACGGGCAAAAGAACTGGTGAAACAGATTCTTACCTTTAGCCGCAAATCAGAACAGGATCGCATTCCGGTTTCAATTCATATGATAGTTAAAGAAGTTATTCAGTTC
>JBFZEZ010000135.1:0-2833 GCA_041306585.1 Spirochaetota bacterium
TATATACCATTTTTTTTTCATTCATCTTTTTTGTTATTACAACCTCTGCACAGCAGTTGACTGCTATAGAAAGACCGGCAGCAAACCAGCAGGATCAATTGTACCCCGAGTTTCCTTATGATAACGACATAAGGGACATGCGGGAAAAGAAAAACATGCTGAACCGCGGGGTCCAATTTGGCGGTTGGATTTCCCCTGTTTTTATCGATGAACGCACAGAAGACGCCTGGCTGACCTCATCGATTACAACTGCAAAACTCTGGTTAAAAACCTACCTCTGGAATGACAGTTACCTCTACGTGCGGGTCAAAGACTCGTTTCTCGCGCGTCTCGATCAAAAAGGGGCATATATCAATCGCTATACCAATCTTTTTGACCTCGATGTTGCCTATATCAATATGTTCTGGAACAGCTGGTACCGGATTGAATTTTTTATCGGCCGGAAATTCTTTATAATGGGGAGCGGACTCCTATACGACGGAAGGGGCGACGGGATTGAACTCAACCTTTCTGCCCGGTCGGTCAATATGAAAATCATGTTCTCCTACATCGGCGGACTTAATCTTTTGAATAAAAATAACAATCCCTATGGTTTGAGTGATAAGGACATAACAGACGGGGCTCAACGGCTTTTTGCCGGCGGGTCCCTCGGCTACGAATTTTTTAACCAGGAAATTTACATTCTTGCACTGGCGCAGTTTGATTTCCGAACACTCGGCTCGTCAACAAAAAGTCAATACCTCTCGCAATACTACGGTCTCGGGTTCCAGGGGGTCATCGGATCCGGCTTTACCTATAACGCCGAGGGGATTTATGAAACCGGCATGAGCCACGTCAGCGGCACGGCAAGCAGGAGGCGGATAAGCGCATATGCAGCAGCATGCGGATTACAATACTACTTCAATGCAGCCACCAGGCCGACCGTCAGCTTTCAGTACGCCTTCGGATCAGGGGACAAAGACCGGAGCGACTATCGATCGCCGACGGGTAATACCGGCGATCTCGACACAGGTTTTCTCTATTTCGGAACATTCACCGGCGGGTATGCATTGCGTCCGCTCCTGGCGAATATTCATGTTTTCAGATGGGGGGTGACACTGTCACCACTTTCCATGATTGATATCATATTTGTTAAACGGACGAGCGCCTCCTTCAAATATTCATTTTATATTAAAAACCGTACAGTATCGCCGATTTCGGCAGGGGGTGACGCATTCGGCGCCCCAGCCCCGCGCGACAAACGAATCGTCGGGCATGGTCTCGACCTTACATACCGATGGAAAATTATATCAGATGTTTCATTTTTTATTAACTACGGGCTGTTTGTACCTGGAGAGGCATATCCCGAGGATGAACCCCTGAGACATTTCGTAATGACCGGAACAACGATAAGCTTTTAATGGCAGGGTCCGGATTCAGCATGGAAAGATTCGATTTCATGAGGTGGTTGCATGATTAAAAATTTCATCGCATTTCTCAATAATTTCATTGAGCAGAACAAGGTCTCCGGGATTATCATCGCTGTCTTTTCATTTTCTTTCGTTGCCCTCTTCAGCCTCACTGGCACATATGAAATCTTCGAACTCAAGCTCTACGACCTCAGGTGTATGCTCAAGCCTTCAATAAAACAGTGGGACCGTCTCATGTTCATAGATGTTGATGAAAACAGCATTACCAGGATCGGTGAGTACCCATGGACGCGGGACACCTATGCGAAAGGACTCCAGACTATGAAGTCTGCCGGGGTCCGCCAGATGAACCTTGATATAACATTTCCCGACCGGTCCCCTGAACAGATTGACGAAAAAAAACTTGAAGAAATTAAAAAGCGGATGATGAAAGGCGGGAACATAAAGGGGAAAGACATTGACGCACTGATAAAAAATAACGACAGCATATTTGCAAAAAGCATCACGCAGAACGGCAGCGCACTCCTGACATATCAATTTAATAATGAGCCGCTCCCGGCAGATGTAAAAAGGCGACAATCCAGCAAGGAATATCTTGATGCCATTCGCATATTTACCGAACGGTCATCGATTCCGGTCCCTCCTTCCCGTATGATGGATTTTAAAAAAATGGCCGACCCGGGAATTGTTGATATTTCATATCCGATACCGGAGCTTATGACTTCAGCGAAAGCATTCGGTTTTTCGAACAGGGACACCGACATCGACGGGGCATTCCGGAAAATCCGGCTCATCATGGTGTACAAGAACAGAATATATTTCAATCTGGCACTGGCAATGCTGATTGACATGTGCGGTACGCGTCCGGAAAAAATCGATATTATCCCCGGGAAAAAAATTATCCTCCAGGAATCATTGAATCCCTTAACGCATACAACAGGCACCATAACGATACCCATTGATGAAAAGGGGATGACTTACGTCAATTGGGCAGGTTCCGGGGTATGGAATGAATCATTCACGCATCTTCCCTTTTACATGATCTATGAATACGACCAGGACATTGCTGATGACGTGAATAAGTATTTCGGGGAGATGGAATCCCCTGAAGATGCCATCATCATCAGCAGGGCCGAATCAGAAATTGAAAAAAGCGGTAAGGAATACCAATCCTCCAGAGACCCCCGTATGAAATCGGAATTATGGCAGAGGATTAAAGAACTGAGACGTCAGATCACGGCGATCAAGACCGCCTATCTTAAAAAATATGAAAAAGAAATCGTCAAAGCTGAAGAAGAATACAAAAAAACCAAAAACCCGGCCTTAAAAAAAGACATTGAAATAATGAAGCAGGACAGGGTCATGATCGAGATGGTGATCAGGATTGAAAGCCTGAGGGACACTTACGTTCTCACCGGCCTCAC
>JBFZEZ010000136.1:0-3538 GCA_041306585.1 Spirochaetota bacterium
ACATAAAAACCATTCTCAAAAATATAACAAAAAAATCTTTGTGTTTAAGACAATATTTGTCTGGATTTTTTATAAAAAAATTGCTGGTAACAATTGATCTCTCTTGATGAATTTGGTATATTTTAGACAGGAAAAAAAATATGAATGGGCAAAAAAACATATTGGACATCATCAAAAATCTGAGTCCCGAAGAACGCGAAATGCATCGCGAACTTATCGCTGAATGCTGTACACGTGAATCTGATGTGGAGCGCTGCGGTACAATCATTCGCGAAAATGTCAATCGTCTCGTCATCCTTTCAGAAAAAATGTCAGAAGACATGGGTAAACTTATCCGCGTCTCCCGACAGCTGGAGAAAGAGGTGAAAACGTACGAGGACCGTACCATGAACGATTATCTTCAGGCCCTTCCGAGTGAAAGGTTCTTCAACGCGTAAGCAGGTTCTCGTCTGCAGCGGGGAGATTCAGATGGATACATTTTTGTATCCATGAATGCATGTGAAAATACAACCTACACCCGCTCGTAGCGTTTATCAGGTCTGTTGATGAATTGGATTGTCTTGTATTTCCCCATACCTTTTGCTGAATCAAAAAGTTTCAACCCCTGTTCATGACACGAAGGACATGCGGCAAAAGGAATCTCAATCCCGAGACTCAGCGGGTGCACCGATGACATCGTTTCAAGACTGAGAAGGCCGGGGCAGTTGTAGCATTTCAGAATTGTTTCGAACTGGCTCTCCTGTATGCCGTCGGTATCGTAATACACGTGTTTGCGCCGTGTGATCGGGTCGCCGGGATATGAGAAATCCTTCTCTTCTGCGGGATGAAAATAATTTTCCAGAACGACGCCGGTAAGCCGCTTGATGTAATCAGTCACATATTTGTCCTGCTTCAGCGCCTCCCGGTCGAAATCGGGCTCACGTACACAAGAATAATCGACACCGGCCATGGCCAGGATGATCCCCAAATTGACATACGGAAGGGCGCCCTGTATCGAATACCCGCCCTCCAGAACGGCAATGTGCGGCGAAAGTTTTTCGTTGAGAATCGCATAACCCTGCGCAGAAAAATTCATGTTGGTGATGGGGTCGGTGTAATGATTGTCCTGTCCGGCCGAATTGATGATGAGCTCAGGTTTAAAATGCCCAAGTATTGGGAGTACCATATGGTCGATCGCATACAAAAATCCGTCATCGGAAGTTTGAGGGGGAAGCGGTATGTTGATTGTACGGCCCCGCGCATTGATGCCGCCAAGCTCATTAGGGGCGCCGGAACCGGGATAGAGTGTGCGCCCGTCCTGATGAATTGATATAAAAAGTATATTCGGGTCGTTCCAGTAGATATCCTGAGTGCCGTCTCCGTGATGGCAATCGGTATCGACGATCGCTATCCTCTTTTTATTATAATGGTCGCGGATATACTCGACCATTATCGCTTCGTTATTAATATTGCAGAATCCGCGGTTGCCGTGAACCGATTTCATCGAGTGATGTCCGGGGGGGCGAACCAGCGCAAAGGAACGGTCAACCTCTCCGTCCAGTACGGCGCGGGCCGCGCGGATGGCGCCGCCTGCCGATATCATGTGGGATTCGGTCGTGACGCTCTCGACGTCGGGGAAGCAGAAATGTGTCCGCATAACATCTGTTTCGGTAGCGATATCCGGCTTGAATTCGCGGAACCCCTCAATATCGAACACCCCTTCTTCCAGGAGCTGGTCCTGAGTATACAGCAGCCGCTCCTCGCGCTCGGGGTGCGTGGGCTCGATTGCCCAGTCGTACGCTGGGAAAAAAACCAGCCCCATCCTTCTCCCGGCACTGATCATGACGACCCTCCCCTGCCGAACGGCATTATGACCCCCGGCTTGATCTGACATTTCACGCGGATATCTTTCCCCGAGCTGATATAACCCTGGACCATTTTGAATGATGCAGACTCGATGATCTCGATGTCCCCCTCATGCACCTGGGTCCCGGTCTGCAAAAGGTATCCCATCAGAAATTTCTTTGCGTCATTTTCAGCATCCGTGACCGAATAATTACGGGGCACCTGCTGCCGTATGTTCAGATTGGGGACAACGAGCTCCCCCTTGCCCGTATCGGCGAATAATTCAGCATTAAAAGTCACACGGGCCAGAGCGGCGCCGATAGCGTTGGCAACATCGTAATTTTCTGGTATAACAACATCGAGGCCGTAAGCGTTGCCGAGATGTTTGACGAATGCCCGTGCAGGCCCCCCCATAAGATATATTTTCCTGGGTATGATCTTTTTCCCCTCAAGCATCTCGTGAATAGTATATACGGGCCTGTTATTGACCTCATCGATCAGGGCATCCACTTCGGCACGTATACTGTTCACAGAAAAGTCGACAGATTTTTCAGCGAGCTCTTCAGGCGAGATTCCCGCACGCTTTGCAAGCTCCACTATCCCCGAACTGGAACGGGTGGTATTGCCGTAACTGATTATCCCGGTATAATTCAGGGCATCAACCAGGGTCGGGCCTATCCCGCCGTCCGCCATTGAGGGACCCATGCGTTCTGGCCCGACGGAGATTGTTCCTCCGTTCACGTTTATCGAAGAATCCCCGCCAATGCCGATCGAACGCGTTTTAAGGGAGCGCACCAGGGTCGGATGAGAATTGATGCTGATGCCGTCCCTCTCAATTAAAGGCGCCCCGTCCGCGAAAATGGCGATATCAGTCGTAGTCCCGCCGATATCGAGGATGATTGAATCCTCTGTTATGTCGCAGAGCGAAATGATCCCCATGATGCTCGCCGCCGGCCCCGAGAGAATGGATTCGACCGGGAATTTACGCGAAAGCACGAGTGGCATGGTACCACCGTCTGCTTTGAGTATATTAATCTTCGGATTAATGCCGTGGTTTGCGAGGCTCTTCTCGATAGAGTCAATGAAAGAATTGTAGAGGCGCCATACTGCCGAGTTGTAATATGCGGTGCATATCCGCCTTGGGAAACTGAGTTGGCCGGATACCTGGTGTCCGAAGGTGCAGAAATCGGCGGCAGGAGAAACGGATTCACCGAGACTGGTTTCGTGGTCGGTATTGCGCGTGGCAAATTTCGAAACAAGCGCGAATACAGATACGCCGTCCCGCTTGCATTCGTCAACGGCCCTTTCCACCTGCGTCTGGTTAAGTCCGAGTATCTCGGTCCCCCGGTGATCGATTGATCCGTCGATCAGGTAGGAGTGTTTACCCATTGAAAAATTTGCGGGATTAATCCCAGGCCCTGACGAAATAAAGAGGCCGACCTCTTCAAGCCTGTTTTCGACTATTGCGTTTGTTGAGAGTGTTGTGCTGAGGTTGATTTGACGTATTTTACTTTTATCAACAGTGCTTATAGTTTTTTCCAGCGCCTCATTAATGGACAAAAAAAGGTCTCCATGGTTTGTCGCAACCTTATGAGAAGCGACAATCCCGCCATTATCTATAAGCACAGCATCGGTGTGCGTGCCGCCGACATCAATTCCGAGCAGCATAGTAGAATTACCATTATTGGAATGTAAGATAGGTCTACACTGGGAC
>JBFZEZ010000137.1:0-6461 GCA_041306585.1 Spirochaetota bacterium
AAATATGCTTCCGCCGCCCCCGGAGGGGGCTTATTGATGCAATTTTTCACTCTATTGATCGAATCATTGCAATCTATGCTCATGAAAATGTCTGAATGGACAATAATTTCATAAACCCCCTCCGGGGGTGGCCGGATAATATTAATAACATATAAAAAGATCCATCGGCCGGGGGCTCCGGGGAAATGTGGGTAGTTGTTAGCCCCCTCGGGGGGTTGGGGGGTCTTCGTGAACGAGATGTGGGTAATTGTTAGCCCTCGGGGGGCTGGAGGGGCTTCATAAACATGTTATATTATAAGATACCTAATAATTTAAACTGCTACCAATGCGACACTAATTTATAAAAATGGATTGCAATACTATTTATATGTAATATAATAGGAATGCATTACTATTTTCAAAATCGGGAAACATTTTTTCTCTGCGCAACAAACAAACGATATGCTGTCACCGCACATAACCGGGGGGATTTTTTAATTGATGAGAAATATCTGTTCGAAGTCGGCGGGAAAAAGAAGGGATTTTCTCAAATAAAGGACATTGAGGATTCATATCTTGCCCTTGATGATATTGAAACCGGGATCGGCAACAGAATTCCTCTCTGGCTTTTCGGATTTCTCTATTAATCGGCTTATTGGAAGGTCAGCTTAAGACGAAGGAGTGTTAGCGGGACTTCCGGATCCCTACCCGATCGAAACCGCGATCATACACACATCATCATGCTGTTGTACGCCACCTGAATACCTGCGCATGTCATGTACGGCCCCGGCGATTAATTCCATCGGTGGCAGGCTGGCCCCTCTTTTCAGGATAGCATGAAATCGCTCTTCGCCGTATTCCTGGTTTGCCGGGTTCATTGTTTCTACAACCCCGTCCGTGTAATGGACGAAACAGTCGCCGTTTTTCAGGGGAAATTCTTTAATTTCAAGGGCGCCCGAGAACGTGGTGTTCGGCACTGCCCCAAGTGCGATTCCGCCGCTCTCCAGTTTAATAATTTCAGAATTTCGAGTAACAAGCCCCTGGTTATGGCCCGCACTGCAGTAGCTCAGACGCATTGTCGAAATGTCGATGATCCCGTAAAACAGTGATACAAAATAATTGTGTGCGGTGTTTTTATAGAGGTAGGCATTAATGGATTCAAGCATGGGTTTTATAGGCTTTTCCTGAGCGCAATACGTATGCAGGAGTGTCCGTGTCATGGCCATAACAAGACCGGACCCCACTCCGTGACCGGAAACATCAGCTATAACTACACCGACAGATGCCGGGCCAAGGGATATGAAATCGTAGTAATCCCCGCCCGATTCAGTCTGAGCGGAATAATATGCCCCGAAGGTCAGCCCGGGAATCTTTGGGGAATATTTGGGGAGCAGGGCCGCCTGGATCTGCTCGGCTGTTTTAAGTTCTTTCTCCATCCTCAGCTTTTCGATTTTTTCATGCTGGGCATTAGACAGATTTTTTGTCATAACATTTAAAATATCAGCAAGCCGCCCTAATTCATCATTCCCCTTAAGGCTGATCGTAGTGTTGAAATTCCCGGTTCCGATTTCATAGGCCCCCTTTTCAAGGACCGATATCGACCTGATGATAAACGCGGGAAAAAATAACGCGATGAATATTGCGCGGATCAGAATGGAAACTGCAAGGTTGATGATTTCGTTTGCTCCTGCAGTCATTTCACTTGAGTATACATCCTTGTTAACGTACAGACCGAGAATACCGGAGAGGTCCATTCGAAAAGATATCTGCGCGAGTTCATGAAGGGGGGGTACTTCGACAGGGATGCTGTTTTTCAACAGATGATTAAAGAAGTAAAACCAGGAGTCCTTATACCCGGGAATAGCCCTTTTCTCCAGATTATACTTCCCCTGAATCTTCCAGATAATAGATTTGAAGCGGGTGATACTTATTGAATCGCTCCCTTCCGCCACATTAAATTGCTTTTCAAAGTATTCCATCAATTCCATCTGTTGCAGATCATCGAGGGATTCAATATCGAAATATTGACGGACAAAATCCCCCAGGATGTTGATGTGCTGTTTTGAAGTCACATCGAAGGTATAAGAAATGGCAATGCCGCCGTTCAATATGCGATTCATTAATATCGTGCGATATTGTTTCCGCAGGGCATGTTGCCAGATAATGTCCTTTTTTGACTTCAGGCGTTTTTTTGTAAAATCATTATATATAGTATAGATGGACCTGGCGTTGCTGTCTTCGAACAGCGGGATGCCTACAATGACAAAATTCTGTTCCCCTTTTTTCTTTGATTTCACCGTTTTGAGATAATTCCCGGTGTCTATGTACTGCATAAAGTGAGAAAAAACAGTGGGGGTGAGCAGTTCATCATATCTCCCGTTTCTGGCCGTGTAAAAATAGTTTCTGCCGCTTCTCCTGGTGTTGTCGATTGCAAAAAGATTACCTGACCGCTGGTCAAAGTAAAGGAACTGGGCCTGGTTATATCTATTGATTTTAAAATCGGTATCGCGCCACTTGATGTTTATGCAATACATTATGTCGATCATCTTCTCACTTTTGACGGCCGCTGATACAGATTTTTTCAGGGAATAATATGAACTTTTTTTTATTCCATTTAATACGTTTATTTTCATTTTATTGAGGTGGCCGGGCTCGGCATAGGCATCAGCGATTTGATGCAGGCTTTTAAGATATAATTCAGCGTCAGGGGCTGCACTGTTTAATATCGTCCCGCTGATTTTCCGGATGGAGTCTGTTATTTTTCTTTCATTCTGGTTAAAGACCGCAAAAACAAGAAGTCCAGCACAAAAACCGATTGCTGCAATCAAAACGATTGTGAACTTAATGCGGATGCCGAAACGGATTGTTCTTATTACATTTTTCCCCATAATTTTATTTTTTAATTGTCATTATAGATTCCGATATCAGGCCAGGCAGGCCATCAACCTTTGTTGCCCCCTCCAAATCTGACGAGGATGATATTATACAGGGCCGCAAAGCCGAAACCCATGATAAAACAATCCGCGATCGTGTACACCACATTGACCGCCAAGGCGACGACCTTGATTCCAATGTCATTGTCGATGTTCTCGATGATGGAAAACCCTCCGGAAGGGTGGACTGACTCAAAAAGCCTGACGATTTCCGCGCCGAAGCCGTTCACACTGCATCCAATAAACAGAAGAAGAGCCGGCAATGTGCCCGCTATCACGAAAGCGATTGTAAATGCTTTAATGTTGATTTTCATAATTAACCTGACAATATCACAATATTGACCGGCCCGGGTATTACGCATCCGTATCCGGGCGGGGCGCCGGCCCTCAATCGATTGAGCCGGCGTATTTAATTAATTCCAGAACATTGATCTTATCATTGAAAGAATAATTCACTTCATCCATGAGTGTCCTCACGAAATAAATCCCGAGTCCCCGATTCTTTCCGCTCCGATAATGAGAAACAATGTCAGGCAGTCCGGTACGGGTCAGGTCAAACTGATCGCCCTTGTTGGAAACTTTCATAAGAACCCTCTTCCCGTCGACCTCGCATGTTACTGAAATAGTTTCACTTCGGAATCTATCGGACCCATGCTCTACGATGTTCACGAGAACCTCGTAGAGGGCGAGCTCGCAGTTTGCTATAACATCGTCCGGCGTATGCTTTTTTTTCAGATAAGCCGATATCTTTTTTTTTGCAGCATCGGCCTCTTTCAGTTCGCGTGCAATCTCGACTGCGAATGTTTGACCGTGCGCCATATTAAAATTTCTCCAGCGCCTCTTTCATTGTCCCGTAAACAACAAAGAGATTAATGAAACCCAGGAGTGTAAATATTTTCCTGGTTTTTGCATTCATCGACGACAACCTGAGCTCTCCGCCTTTTTTACGGATTAATGCATTCATGCTGATAAAAACCCCGAGCCCGGCGCTAGCGATATAATTCAGTTGGTGAATGTCGCATAACAGCTTTTTTGACCCCTTGTTGATCTCACCCTGCAGCTTCTCGGCAAATTTTGGCGCCGTTTCCGCGTCCAGGCTGCCGCCGATTTGTATCACCGTGATATCACCCTTTTTTGTCGACGAATACTGTAATACTGCCATTATATTCCACCCTTTTATTCCAATAAATATTTTTACTTATTTACAAAATCGAATCCCAGAGGTTCTTTTTTTCGATTATTTCAAAAAATTTTTTCTCAAACATATCGACCTCGTAGAAATGAGGGGTAGACGGGTTCCCGCGGAAAAGGACGGCGTATTTTGAAATATATTTGAGTGTGGCATCAAGTTTTCCATTCCTGATGGATTGCAATGTGTTTTGATATATATGAACCGCAATGGCATCCATTATTTCTTTTTTCAATAATCTCTCAGTATTACTCGGGGAATCCAATACTTCAAGTATCCTGAGGTGCCGGTCCGGGGCTGCCGGATCAGAAAATTTCAGGATTGCTGAAATAACCTCTTTTCTTATTACCTCACGTTCTCCCGAGCAGACGGCCTGTTCAATCCTCACAAGGGTGGCGATGAGTTCTTCCTCAATCTTCGCATTGTGCTTTTCTTTTCCCTCCATGATTTTCAGAAGATTTTCGACTTCGACTATTTCAGCCTCAGACATTTCCTTCTCAAATTGCATGTTCATTTTACGGAATTCTATTTCTGAATATTCTTTGAAGGGTTTATCAAGGAGCTTTATGAATTCCATTGCCTCATTAGACGCCAAAAGAGAAGGGATCTCTTTCATCTGACGGAGGAAGCGTTTCGATATTTTTCCTGAAATTGAAAGATCGAATTGGTCCGGGGCGACTGATTTAACAATCGCCATTTTATATACAAAAGGAAGCCTACTGCTCAACTTATTCTCATCAACTTTGATCATGGAGAGAAGGGTTTCCATCGACTCACCAGGGATTTTTGAAGACCAGCATGAAAGCGGCTGGATCAGGTACTGTTGATAGTTGTCTCTTCCGCTTTCCGCGATGCTCTGTATAATCCTGATATAATTATCGATCAAAGAAACACTGATACCTGTAATATCATTGCACATATTGACACCTGTAAAAAAGCTAATAATAGCATATACCTTTGGAAATAAAAATTCAAGCTTATTTTTTTTCTAATTTAGTTGAGTTATAGCATTTCACGAATAATTTACCCCTTCCCTGTCATTCCCGTGAAGACGGGAATCCATTTTCGCCAGACGCGAAATGAAGGATCCCCGCCGGAGTTTATACTCGCGCAGGCGGGTACGGGGTTGACAGAGGGTCGCTGAGTCAATGATTACCCCCGATAAATGACCTGTTGCACTGAAACCACAGAAAAGAATAATTTTCTTCTTGTAACAAATCACCCCCCAGCATCGTCTAAATATCTCCGGTTTGTTAAGCTTTTTCATTGGAGGCAGTGTATGTTCTACGGGATAGATCCCCTTTATTGGATGATGATGATTCCGGTGCTTATATTATCAGGGATAGCTACATTCAGGGTGCGCAGCACTTTTAAAAAATATTCTCAAATTGCAAGCAGATCCGGCTACACCGGGGCAAAGGTTGCCGAAGAAATATTACGAAGGAACGGGCTCTCCGGGGTTTCCGTGGTCGAGACACACGGATTTTTATCAGACCACTATGACCCATCAAAAAAAGTGGTGCGCCTTTCCCCTGATGTGTTCCGAAACAATTCAATTTCAGCAATCGGGGTTGCCGCACACGAGACCGGTCATGCAATACAACATGCGAAGGGGTATTCGCCCCTTATCTGGCGCAATATGATGGTACCGGTAGCCTCGATCGGCTCCAATTTTGCGTGGATAATTATTATAGCCGGTTTTATTTTCGGGGCCCTCGGACTCGTAAAAATAGGCATTGTACTCTTCTCTGCTGTCGTAATTTTTCAGATCATTACACTTCCTGTTGAATTTAACGCATCTACCCGTGCAAAGGAGATGCTTGCATCATACGGTATTCTCGAAAAAAATGAGCTTGCCGGAGTTGATCGCGTTCTTTCCGCTGCAGCTATGACATATGTCGCAGCAGCCGCCTCAGCTGTCATGACGCTCCTCTATTTCCTCATCCGCGCGGGCCTGATCGGGGGAAGAGACGAATAGACTCCTGTTAAAAAAATCCTTGCAAAATATTTTCTTTTCATTAGTATGTCGGCTGATTCCTACTTGATCAGTTAATGATTGAATAAGCTGAGTCTTTCAGGCGCCATGGACCATAGGAAAATAAAATTCATAAAAAAAGAGAACACGTACCTGAAAAATGAAGTATATCATTAAAATATTCGATGTCATCCGCCATATAATTATTACTCCGATTCGCGGTTTACATGAATTTCTTTTTACTGATCTGAAAAGAGTATTGAAAAACTACATGACCCACGATGGCGAGCTCTCCACGTGTGCCATTGCTTTTTTCCTGCTCATTTCATTCATACCTGCGTCCCTCGTGATCATATCCATCCTCAGCTTTATCTACGGTTCCGGT
>JBFZEZ010000138.1:0-3759 GCA_041306585.1 Spirochaetota bacterium
GATCTTATTCTTGTGGTACGCTATGTCAGCAAGAAAATACGTCGGCCTGCCGTCGTCGCGCATGACCACCCTGTCCTTGTCGTCGTTGAATTCGGATGATTTAAAGACCTTTTTCCCTTCCTGATCGTAGATGAGCCCCTTCTTTTCGAGGAACGAAAGTGTGGCGAGCACCTCCCCTTTTTCATGGAGCCCGCGCTCATGAAACCATGTTTTGAATCTGACATTGAAATCTTCGAGGTCTTTTTTCTGCCCGCCGACATTGTACTCAACTGCTTTACACGAAAGGAAATTGGTTAGGCCTTTTTCATCATCAGCGAGTCTTTCATATTCCGCCGCATGTTCAGTCAGAATATGACGCGCGATATCCTTTATGTATTCACCATGATATCCCTCTTCAGGAAGGAGAGCGGGCTCCCCTTTCTCCTGTTTGATGCGGGCCAGGACCGATCTGCCCAGGAGGTCGACCTGGTTTCCGAAATCATTCACGTAAAATTCGCGGTCAGCCGAGTCCCCGTTCATTTCAAAAAGATTTGCGAGGGTGTCCCCCACTGCCGCCGCTCGCGCCGATACGATATTCATGGGCCCGGTGGGATTGGCGGAGACAAATTCAACTATAATGCGCCGGGGTTTCTCCTGCGTGTTCCGGCCGTACTGTTCGTTCTGCGCGAGGACCACGCGGATTTTTTCCCGCATAAAATCAAGGGAGATAAATATATTTATAAAACCGGGCTTGATCACATCGACCCGGTCGATCATTTCAGATTGTTCGATATAGGTCTTCAGAATTTCACCGATCTGCATGGGCGATGAACGCAGCACGCGGGCCGCTTCAAGGGCAAAGGAGCTCGAGTAATCCCCGAATTTGGATTCCCGGGGATACTCGACTTTAACCGGGGGCAGGTCTGCCTGGTGCAGCGCCCCGTCGGAAATCGCCCTGGAAACCGCATCAGTTAAAATTGAATATATTTGTTTTTTTACGGTCAATGGTTATCTCCTGGAAATATTGTGTCTATTAATTGAACCATGAAAACATATTGCTGCATATTTATTTGTCAAGAATATATTGGAAGATTCTGTTATAGACGATGTTGTCAGAAATCATACTCGCTAGACGCGAATTAAGGATTCCCGTCTTCACAGGAATGACATGGATAATTACCCCCGAAATATGAAATCTTACTATAATAACATGTAATCATACCCACTTCTTCATAATAAAAAATTCTCACCCGGGATAAAAAAACTTGAAAATTGGAAATAATCGGAATAAAATATTAAAATATAAAAATCCAATAATTCAATCCATTGCGGACTCCATGTAAGTGCCTTACGGCACTATTTCCAAAAGCGAGGTTTTATATGAAGTTTCAAAAAACTCATATTGTCGGACTCCTGATCACTGTTATCGTCTGCGGCATTCTTTCCCTTATTTATCTGAAAACCACCCTCTTCGAAGAGATGGAATGGGGTTCGATAGACTTCAGGTTCTTTCTGCGCGCTCCGGACGAAACCAACGTCAAGCTGGAAGAGGGTGTCCGCATGGGGAGAATCAATCCCAAGGCAAGGAAAGACCTCGTCATTCTCGGGATTGATGAAGACACCTTCAAGGTCTTTGATGCTATGGGGATTCAATGGCCGTATCCCTGGTCTACTCATGCAAAATTTATTAATTATGTAGCTACCGGAAAACCGAAATCGATCCTGGTGGACATCATGTTCCTTGACCACAAGCCATATGAGGATGTCCTTGCCCAGGCAATTCAAAATGCGGGAAATGTCTACCTCGACTTCCAGTTTGAGACTGAAGAAAACCGGCCTTATAACGATCAAAAGGAGCGGATCGAGCTCCTGAATAAATTCAGGTGGAAGGCCCTCCCCAATGACGGCTGTCCGGTCATAATCGAAAATGCCGTGCCTCCCACCCCTAAATTGACAAAGGCCGCAAAAGGAATCGGGCATGCGAATGTATTAGCCGGTTCCCCCTATAAAACAAGTAAAATAACAAGGACCATGCCCCTCGTGCTCAAATACGACGACCATTATTATCCGAATATCGACTTAGTCGTAATCATGGATTACTACGGCATCCATCTAAAGGACGTAGAAATCAAGCTGGGAGAATATATCAAATTGAAGAACCTCCCGGTTGAAAAAATGTCGAAACCGAATAAGGAACGCGAGATACTCATCCCGGTCGATAAATTCGGCTTTATGGACGTCAATTATATCGGGGCATCAGGGAGCTTCTCACATTATTCATATCACCTCTTCCACCGCGATGGGAGTCTCGGAAAAAATACCTCGCTTAAAGATAAAATCATCATGGTCGCCGCGTATAACATCGTCGGTATAGCGCAGGATACCCACATATCCCCATACGGTACGACATTCGGGATTGAGCACCATGCAAATGCCTTAAACACGATATTAAACCAGGACTTTCTCTACAAGCTGAGTCCTCTTCAAAACGTTATAATTATGCTCGTTATCGCCCTCATTATGGGGCTTCTGATGCCGCGCTTCTCCACGATCGGATCGGTAATTTTAACCACGACCCTGGTCATTCTTCTCCTGGTCGGCACATATCTTCTGTTTGATCTGGGGAGCATTATAACCGCAATGTCAACCCCGATGATCCAGGTTGCTTTTTCATTTACCCTGTTCACGGTATACCGGGTCCTCACCGAGCAGAAAGAGAAAAAATACATCCGGCAGACATTCTCCAAATTCGTTTCGAAATCGGTCGTCGATGAGCTCCTGAAAGACCCGGAAAAACTGAAGCTCGGGGGAGAGAAAAAAATCCTTACCGTGCTTTTCTCAGACATCAGGGGATTTACATCCATATCCGAACGGCTTACCCCGGAACAGCTTGTTGAGCACCTGAATATATACCTTCAGTCCATGACCGATGTCGTCTTTAAGTATCTCGGAACACTGGATAAATACGTCGGGGACGAAATCATGGCCTTCTGGGGCGCCCCTATTCCGCAGGAGGACCATGCTCTCAAAGCCTGCAGGGCTTCCCTCGAAATGATGATCGAGCTGCGAAAAATGAACGAGAAATGGGCCGCGGAAGAAAAGCCCGAGCTGAACATCGGGATAGGTCTGAATACCGGGGACATGGTTGTCGGGAACATGGGATCAAATTCCCGCATGGACTACACACTCATGGGGGACATGGTGAACCTCGGAGCGCGCCTTGAAGGGACAAACAAGGTATATGGTACCGCGATTATCATAAGCGAGTTCACCTACGAGCATGTGAAGGACCATGTGATTGTGAGGGAACTCGACCTGATCCGGGTCAAAGGAAAACAGCAGCCGGTAAGGATTTATGAACTTATGGATGTGAAGGATTAATTTTTTTATGAATTTCAATTATAGATATCGTCATCACTAATTTACTGACAACACCAAATGGAAACACACAATGAAAAAAAACACAGGAAATCTCAGAAATAATAAACAGGCATTGCGCTACATTTTATCAATCATACGCGATGATCGCTGGCATCAAACTTGACATTTTCTCCAGACTCAGCAACTGCTCAAAAACAGCCGATGAACTGGCCGGGGGACTCCAGGTTAATACCCGGAAATTATCCCCCCTCTTATACATTCTCGTGGGAGCAGAATTACTGCAGGTTGAATCTGAAAGATTTTCCAACACTCATGAATCAGAGACCTTCTTGGTGCAGGGCAAGCCGGATTACAAGGGCCTTTTCATTGGCCACATGCTTAATGCTGTTATGCAGACAG
>JBFZEZ010000139.1:0-4864 GCA_041306585.1 Spirochaetota bacterium
CTTCATGACTATACGTATCATGATCAAGAAAGGTTCCATCAAGATCAGTAAAAACTATAGTAAATTCGTCCACCATACCTCGCTATTCATGTAATACTTGGGGATTACATGTCTGGTTTCAATTCTGCCTAATATTTCCCCCCGGTTCAAGAGCTGTGGGCTCCGGTTCTTCAACCTCCGGCATCAGCGATTCAGCTTCTTTATCTTTTTTTATCAGTAGAAATTCTACGCGTCTGTTACGCCGTCTGTTTTCCTCATTTGTGTTGGGGTACAATGAAACGGTCTCACCTTTGCCGATAAACTCTATCCTCTCTTCAGTGATCCCTTCTTTTACGAGGTACTCATGGACTGCCTTGGCCCTGTTTTCAGAAAGGGTAAGATTATAATCCTCCTTCCCAATGTCATCGGTGTGGCCCTCGACAACGACATCATATCTTTCATACTTTTGAAGAATTACGTATACACGGTCGAGGATTTTTTTCCCGTTATAAGTAAGTAGGGCGCTATCGAAAGCGAACTCGATATTACTGATTCGCATTTTTAGCCCTCGCTCCGTGATGACGACAAGGATATCGACTTGCAGCTTGTCCTTGTTTGATTTCGCTATATTACCTGACAGGTCGGATGCTTCGAGTTGAATAAAATAATCAGCGGCTGATTCAACGATTTCTCCATTCGTACCTACCCCATCCCAATTCAATTCGGGGGGAACCGGGGCTGTTCCTGTGTATGATTTAAATATGGTTCCATCGGGGGCGAAAATAGTGATGGTCCATTTTTTTATTCCGGTGAAATCTTCTGCAGAAGACATGATAGTACAGATATCGTTTTCCCCGTCGGAATCAGGTGAAAAATAGACCGGTTTGTGTGAAACTTTTAATGCGGGGGGTGTACTGTCGATGACAAGTTTCCTGTCAAACGATTCAGGTGTATTACCGCTTTTAAAACGGGTCAGAAGTTTAATGTAATATATTCCGTCATCGAGTTTCCTTTTTTTTGCATCCGTGCAGTCCCATTTGACAAGACGTTGGAATTCAGGGGGATAGATCAGAGTATTCACCGGTTTTTTTTCAGCATCGGTTATCACTATCTGCCACTCCTCCAGGCCGTCAGTCTTTGTAAGCTGTGGAAACAGGTTTATATTCGCATCTTTCCCGAATGAAAAGAATTCCTGAGACATGGTGATATCAGCTGTCTCATATTGTCGTGTCAGCGCAATCTCCCTGAGTTCAGTTTTTGCGTTATTCCCGGCTTTATCAGTTGTCTGAATTGTGTACGAATAAAGACCTTCCGGGACATTAGCGCCGTTATCGTCCTTACCGTCCCAGACAATCACTACAGGGATTTCTGCTGTCCAGGTGTAGGTTCTAACTGCTTTTCCGGTTGAATCGTTAAAGGAGGCAGTCCATACATCATCAGGTGAAGTTACAATATTCTGTTTGATAGTGAAAGTATCTTTTTTTCCGTCGCCGTTAGGTGAAAATAAAGCTTCAGTCGCTTCCACACTTACCTTGGGGATTGTATTATCTATGAAAATTATTCCGTGTTTTTGGGCTGCAATATTTTCGCGTTCGTCCCATGCAGTAAATGAATAGGAATATTTACCATCAGGTACGGTTTTCGCTTGTTTGTCCGTTCCGTCCCACATGATTGAATCCGGGACCATAAGAGATTCTTTTTTTTGTGATATGCGTTTAAAAAAACCAGTAAAAGTAAGAGAACGGTTCATATCTCGTTCTGACATCTTGAATTCCTTTACTACATTACTATTTGCATCGAGGACTTGAAGTCGCCACCCTTTAATGCGGCTTTCGTCTTTGACCTCAGTTTTGAAAATGACAAAATCTTTAGTGCCGTCATAGTTTGGTGATATGTAGGTATTGTCAGGTTTTACTGCTATATCCGGAGGGATTCTGTCAAGGGTACCATATTCGAAATTCAGGCTTAGGTAATGGATAAAATCCTTTCCTTGATAAAAACTGAATGAATAATTGATTGAACCGGCGAAAGAACTCGAATTGAATGTATATCCTGCTCCCAGGGTGACGATGCCATAATCATAGGCATTCGGATACATGCATCCTGCTCGAATCACGTAATGATCGAAGATGTGCCCTTCAAGTCCGAACTTGATTGGAAAATCGATTGGGGTATTGAATAACGAATTTTTATCAGCCTTGAAAATCGAAAAGTCATTGAAAAATCCTAGATTGAAATTGTCGAAACGCAAAAATTGAAAGGTGTACCCTATTGTGAATGAATTAAAATTGACGATTGCATTGTTGTCGCCTATGGGGATACCTGCATTGACTGTGATACCGATTGCCGGATTATTCACACACAGGCCTTGTGTGTGTTTTGTCCCTTTGAGCTTATATATCATGCCTAAACCGACTCCGACATAAAACAGGTTATTATCTGCATTAGCATAAACAAAATTAATCGAACCACCCAAAAATAGATTGTCAGTGAAATCCTTGGCGCTTCCAATCTGTGCACTCCCTAATTGATTGAAGTCATTGGTGTCAGGTAAATTATAATAGCGGAATGATGTACCGACTACGCCGTAGGATGTTGGTATGCCAAATGATACATCCGGGTTATAATATCCCGCATCGAGGCTTCCATATTGAATGCCCATGCCGAAACGTTCCATGTTACCGACTGCTGCGGGGTTCAAGTAAAATAAATCGGGCCCAAAGGACGCAACACCTGTCCCTCCCCTGCCGAGGGAAATGGCTGAATCTCCATACATATACAGGCGTCGGCCAGTAAAATTTTTCGCATTTAAGGAAACAAAGGCAGAACAAATAATAATTATTGAACAAATTACTTTTATCATAATATAAACCTACTGCGATTCGGATTTCGGCATGTTAAGTGAACTTATCAGTTCAAATAGAATTTAATGCAACATTTTTTTGTAATTGTGTGGGGGGATTAAAAAATTACTTTTTCCATGCATAGATAATTATACTCTTTGGAAAAAAATTATCGAAGAATCTTTCGCATTTTCGCATGAATTTTGATAAGAGGCCAAGATGAAGAAATGTATGGTATGCTCGGGTGGCAGGGTGTTGATCGAGGTGAAGTCCCACAACGCACCGGATAAGCCACCAGATTGTGTGAAACGAGTGTTTAAAGCCTATGCCATAAATTTCAAGCCCGTTGTCGCACATGATTTTAACCAGTTTTTTGGGGAGATATTTACGGACATGACCTCCGGGCGTTGAGAAATATTCGAATGTCAGGGCATCGTAAAGGAATTCACTGAAGAAAGTAGGGACGGTGATGGCGATGTGTCCGTTTTTTTTGAGTACTCGCACCAACTCGCTGCATGCGCGTGAATCATCATCTACATGTTCCATGACTTCTGCACATATGATTTTGTCGAAACTTTCATTATGATAAGGGAGGTTAAGTGCATCCCCGGTATTCACGAAATAATTGGGGATAGTTTTCATTTTTTTAGAACGCTTCAATTCGGCCAATACAAACCGGGTCTTCCTGACCGACTCCATATCCATGTCTAGGCTAAAGACAGTCGCACCCCTCTGCAGGAATTCAAGTGAATGCCTTCCGAAACCACAGCCGGCATCGAGGACGATATCACCTTCCCTTACTGCGAGTTTGTTAAAATCTACGGTGAGCATTGATCGCCTCCTTGTATACTCCCACCATTTCGCGTGCAGCATTTTCCCAGGTGAATGTTTTTAAAATTCTATCGCGTCCGGATTTGCCTAACTTTTTTCGTATCTGTGGATTCTCAATGAGAAAATCTATCGCTCTGGCAAGGGCTTCCGCATCGCGGGGTTTCACGAAATACCCGGTCTTCATATGTTCGCCGACAACCTCGGGGAGGGCGCCCCCTGTGGAACTAATAACCGGGAGTTCGCAAGCCATCGCCTCTGCAGCAGGGAATCCGAACCCTTCATAGATTGAAGGGGAGAGGGCAATTTCTGTTTCAGAATAAAGCCTCACGAGTGTTTCGATCGGGATCTTGCCGGTGAATGAGATCCTGTCATTGACGCCAAATTTATCGATCCATTTAGGAACAAACGCATGGTTAGGTGATCCTCCGTCAACGATAGTCAAGTGTACCTTATTTTTTGTCAGGGTAAGCGCTTTTAATATATACGCAACCCCTTTTTTCCTGTCCTCAACGTTACCAACGAACAGAAGACTGTTTTTCTTTTTTTTGACACCTTTGATCGGATGAAAAATGCTCAAGTCCATGCCGTTATATACGACGCTGATTTTATCTTTAGTAACACCGAAAGCCCTGTTGATTTCAAGGGCAGAATCATGAGAAACGGTTATTATGCGGTCCATTCGATTGGATACGAACTTCTGCATGATTAAGGGATAATAAAGTACACGTTTCATCTTAAGCTGGAAATCGGATGGATATTCAAACCACGTTTCGCGGTCAATGGAAAGGGGGTGATGTATTGTTGAAAGCAAAGGTATTCCCAGCGTTTTGATCAGTAAAAAACCATATCCAAGACATTGATTGTCGTGAATGACATCGAAGTTATAAGTTTTTAAAAGCTCCTTTAATTTCAGGAAAGCCCTGAATGAGAACGTTTCAATTTCTGGGAAAATACCGAATTTGGATGCGACGAACTCATAAAAATTAAAAGGCTGAAAAGTCGCAAAAGGTTTATGGGGTTTGATAAAATTCTTTTTAATATTAAAATAGTTATGATTGCTTATGCGGTGAATCATCACTCCTGGCACCTCGCGCGGGTATGGAGGGCCGCTTATCACATGCACATCGAGCCCCTGCTTCATTAGTTCTTCTGAAAGGTACAAAAGGAAAATCAACTGCCCTCCCCCGAACGGATATCCCCTGTATCTTAAG
>JBFZEZ010000140.1:0-12955 GCA_041306585.1 Spirochaetota bacterium
CCGGATTGCATACTGGTCAAGTATTATAAATCAAGCCTGCTCAACTGGAAAATGAAGGCCATAAAAGAGACCCGGCAGAACGCTGGCGACGACTGGGTCATAAACACAAAAAATATCAGCAAACGATACAAAAACGCAGCTGCGAAAGCTGTTGATTCGCTCACCATCTCGATAAAAAAAGGGAGCATCTTCGGCATCCTGGGGCCGAATGGTGCGGGAAAAACCACGACGCTTGCCATGCTGAGCGGTATACTCAAGCCGGACTCCGGTTCAGTCGTTTTTTCTGAAGAGGTTAAAAAAGGTGATATTAAAAAAAATATCGGATATGTCCCCCAGGACCTTGCCCTGTATCCCGGTCTTACCGGGCGTGAAAACCTCTCGTTCTTCGGCATGCTTTACGGAATGAGCGGCCAGCGGCTTACTAAAAAAATTGACTCACTCCTTGCCATGGTCGGCCTTGAAGACCGGGCCGATGAAAAAGTGAAAAATTATTCAACCGGCATGATGCGGAGGCTCAACCTGACCGCAGGCCTCATACACGACCCTTCCCTTATCCTGCTCGATGAACCCACGGTGGGGATCGACCCGCAATCGCGCAATTGCATATTCGAATCGGTCCTTCATTTAAAAAAAATGGGTGTGACAATCCTCTATACGACCCACTATATGGAAGAAGCGACAAGACTCTGCGACCAAGTCGCGATAATGGACCATGGACGCATTATCCTCGTTGATGATCCCCGAAATGCCGTACGTACTTTCGGTCTTCACCGTATCGAATTCGATTTCTTCGGCATCACCGCGGGTTTTATTAATTCGATAAAAAACCTTGTTGATGTTTTTTCCGTATCCCAAAGGAAAAGCTCAATCCAGGTTCTTGTAAAAATCGACGGCAATCCTCTTCTTTTCGTCGAACTCATCTACTCACTGGCCCGAACAGAGGGGATTGAAGTCGCCCTGTCGGGCATTCAGGAACCGAACCTCGAAAGTCTATTTCTTGATATTACCGGGACCACCCTCAGGGACGTTTGAAATGTATAATAGGAAATATATGATGATCCAGATACTCGCTTTTGTTATTAAAGAGATAAAACTCCTGTTAAGGGAGACCGGGGGCCTCATCTTTCTCTTCTTCATTCCGGCGCTATTCATTATCATACTGTCAATCGCACTTCAGGGATCATTCTCATCCGTCGACGACCCGAAGAACAAACTCGCGATCATAGTAATAAACAACGATACGGGAGATGTCGGAGACCGGTTAATAAAAAATCTTCAGGATTCCGGCAGGTTTACAATCATATCCGCAATAAAAAAGAAAAAAATCACCCGTGCGCAGGCCATTAATGAAATCAACAGGGGAAGATATGAAGTTGCCGTCATCATACCCCAGGGCGCCTCAGCAGCCCTCGATTTGCAGAACAAACAGGAGATCGAAGTATTGGTCGACCCTGCCCTCTCCAACGAATTCACCATGCTCGCCACGAGTTCGGTGAATACATTCGTGCAGGTGGCCTCGATTGAAAAAATCATCGGCCGCCCCATCCCGGTTAATAACGACCGCGGACTTTTTATCAAAAAATCATATACCGGTTTAAAAGGAACTGAGGTTTTCCCTAATTCAGTGCAGCAGAACGTACCGGGATGGACTATATTTGCCCTTATCTGGATAGCCCAGACACTCGCGTTCAATCTTATGAATGAACGGCTGAGCGGGACCTACAAACGGATCCTCGTGTCCCCCATATCGTGGACGTCATTCGTCCTGGGCAAGGGGATCCCTTTCTTCATTATAAACATATTGCAGGCGTTATTTCTATTCACTGTGGGGGTTTTTCTCCTTCCCCTGCTCGGATGCCCGAAGCTCACGATCTCCAATATCAGCGGCGTCGCAGTCATCACGGCCGCCCTCTCGTTTGCCTCAATCTGCCTTGGCTTCCTTTTTGTTTCGCTTGCAAATTCCCTCTTCACGGTGGCGACCTACTCCGTTCTTGTCATAATCATCACTTCGGTCATCGGGGGGATCATGATTCCAAAATTCATCATGCCCGAATTTATGCAAAGGCTGAGTTTCTATACCCCGCAGGGGTGGGCCCTTGACGGTTACCTGAACATACTTATCCGTGATTATACAACAATCCAGATACTCCCGCACGCGGGGGTTTTGATACTTTTCGGACTTCTATTTTATAGTATATCATATTTTTTATTTAAAAAAACTTCATTCTGAAAAGCCCCTCAATCCCCCGAAGGGGCTGAGATGTGGGTAGTTGTTAGCCTCCGGGGGATTGAGGAGGCCAATTTTTGATATATCTTTCTAAATAGATGTTGAAACCAAAATTTATTTCGTATACCATAAAAAAATATGCAGTCATATGAATCAATAGACCGTCATTTTGCGAGGAATACCTTCGGAATCTCAGCAGTCGAGGTGCTGTGGGGTTTGGGGCTCCCTCTCATTGTTGAATCAACATTCCTCCAGCTGTTTCTCAAAAACCTCGGGGCCAGGAACCAGGTCATAGGCCTTATCCCTGCCCTCTTATCAACAGGGATCTCGCTCTGTTCGCTCTTATCCGCATACCTAACCACGCACCTGGTCCATAAACGAAAGGCCGTTATCCTGACCCATATGCTTGTTGCTCTCCCCCTGCTCACTATGGGCATCCTGTTTCTTGTTTTCGGGAAGAACGAATATTCAGTGACGATTTTCCTTATTTTCTATTTCATCGGCGCGCTGTGCTTCGGGGTTTGTATCCCGGTATGGCAGAATTTTCTCGTGAAAATCTTCAGTAAAACCAGGGTGATCAGGGCGCTCGGCATTATGATGATTTCACAGACGATTGCCCGCCTGATCGGAAGCCTGTTAATCGTCAAGTATACCCAACGATATGCTTTTTCAGCTGAAGGATCAGGAATGGTCATCATCCTGCTGGCGGTCTTTTTCTTTGCAGGTTCATTTTTTTTCCTGATCGTTCATGAGGAAGTCAATGATGCCGATGAAGCAAAAAGCGCCCACAACATTTCAAACATGATTAACGCTGCAAAAGCAATCATAGGCAACAGGAACTACATTACATTTCTCCTGAACACCATTGAGGCATTCGCATGCATAGGGATCATTTCATTCTACGCCAATTTTGCTGCGGAATATCACGGGATATCGCGCGCTTATGCCGCGGGTTTGTTTGTGGGATTCATTTCACTCGGGAGCCTTACTGCCTATATACTTTTCGGTTTTCTCGATATCTTCAATTTGAAAAAAAAGTATATTGTGTCCAGGCTGTGCTCCCTTGTTTCTGTACTATTACTGATCACGGTCAACACCCTTGCCGGATTCCTGACTGTGAGCTTTTTTCTTGGGGTATCGCGGGGCATCAGCATGCTCGCCTACAGCCCTGCAATAAAAAAGCTTTCCCGGGAGGATGACGCAACTGATTATTTTGCCATTTCCCCAATGCTCTCCCTTCCATTCGGCATCGGTATACCGGTTGCGGCAGGTTTCTTTTTAGATCGGTTTGCCGCAATGGGGGCCCTTTCTTACAAGATACTGTTCGGAGCTATGGGGGGATTGATTGTTTTCAGCCTTGTCATGCTCATGCTGATAGATTTTGACTGACAGGGTCTAATTTTTGAATGCATCTTCCAGCAGCACTGCATGAAATTATGCTGCATATGAAAATACGGCGGATGTATACGGACAGCCTGGAATATGCAGCCGGTGTCGGGTATTTTTTTTATGGCATATACAGGCTGAGGATTGCACCGTTTTGCGGCTGGATATACCGTTCCGAGGAGGTCTGCTGGTTCCAAAAAAAGTCCTGTGACGGATCAGAAACAACCTCTATGCCGGCATCGAGATCACAAGACCAGGTCCCGCGGATAAGAAGGTTAGAGCCGCTGCTATACACACTCCCGTCAATAAAATAGGTCACCCATTCAATGTAAAGATCGTTACTGACCCCCGGCTGAAATAACTTAACACGGAACTTGCCGAAGAGACCCATGGTGGTCTTATAGATAACGATCTGGCCGACAGGCAGCTGGTTATCGGTATTGCTGCCGTAAATGGGGGCTATGGAGAGCGAACCTTCCAGGAGCTTGATTCCCCCCCAGGCAAGATCAATGAAAGAATCCCCGGTCGGCGCTACCGAAGTCGTTGCCGAGACAACGGATGAAGAAGGGCTTGCACCATAGGTGTTGATGGCGCGGACAGTATAATAATAGGTGGTATAGGGCATGAGTCCCTCATCCAAAAAAATCGTGCCCGAGCCGTCAAAAACAAGCGCGGAAAAGGTTCCGCCCGGGTTGGTGTCCCGGTATAAGCGATAGTTATCGGCACCCGCCGAAATGTTCCAGGAGACTTCAATAGACGAGGATGTAACGCCCACTGCGCTTATTCCTGTGGGTTCTGCCGGGGGAGGAGCAGGGGTCATTGCCGAGACAACGGGTGAAAAGGGGCTTTCGCTGTAATCGTTTGATGCGGCGGCCTTGTAATAATATGTTCTCCCTGCTGAAAGATTTATATCCGAACAAAATTCATCGCTTCCCTGGTAAATCAGGGTGACAAAGGTGCCGTTTTCTAAAAGGTCACGATATACTACATATTCTGTTGCCTTATCCGTCGCAGTCCAACTCAGGTGTATCATGGAAGGACTTACCGGGGTTGCGGTCAACCCCTGGGGAGATTCAGTGATGATAAGTGACTCCAGTTCCTTGGCGCCCTTAACGACCTTGAACAGGTCATTAGTTTCACAGGATGAAATTATTCCAATTGTAAAGAACAATATGATAGCCTGTTTCAGCCTTTTCATAATAAATACCCCCTTTGTCAACCGTCCACCTATTAATATAAGCAATAACTGGGGGAAAAAAAATTTTTTTATGTTTTTTTGAGTTTTTTTTTTAGCAGGAGAAATGATGTTTTTCCATGAGGTATTCAGATGCGACCATACCCTATTCAAAAAACTCTTTAAAAGTACTTTTTTTATGTATATTTCCACTATAATGTTGACGAATCAAAAAACCTTTTGTATATTAAAATTACTCTATTTGGGAGTATATTTTTTCTTTTTTTTTGTTATATTTTAAAATGTTTAATTTAGAAACAAATTGTTAAAATTAAACAAAAAAAAAATTCTAGAATTATTCAAGAGAGGTTTTTATGAAGGTATCATTATGGAAACGCTTGTATGTGTCAATTCTCCTATTGTTTACTGTTTTTTTGTTCTCTTGTGATGTTCTCGATGGTTTTGACAAGGATGAAAGAGGTGATCAATGGAGAACCGGGTATGTCACAAAAGGATCCGGTACGATAATCCTTGATGCTGCATCTTTGAAATCTCTGTCAGTGGTGAAAGAAGATGGAACTTTTATTTTTACACAAAACACTGATCAGATTAAGAATGCAAACATTGGGGATATACTTATAGCTGTCCCCTGCCCTGCGGCTAAACGGGGAGCTCTTCGAAAGATTGTTTCAATTAACAGAACTGGTCCTGGCCCAGTAGTTTCCACTCAAGCAGTCCCCATGGAAGCTGCAATTGAAAACTGTGATGCTTCTTTAGGTGTAAATCTTCAACGTGATCGTAATCAAATAGACGAGTTTGAAGCCCTGAGTGACGGTGTAGAACTCCTCGCGGAGGATTCTGATCCTAGTCCTGATAGAAGTGTTGTCTTTGGCCCTTCCAAACCTTATGAAATCAAGATGACAAACACTCTTATCTTTGATTTCGATGGGAACCTCGGAACTACCAAAGACCAGATTCGTGCAAGCGGAAAGGTGAGTGTTAATCCGCAATTTGAATTTGATCTAAAGGTCAAATGGTTCAGAGTCAAGGAAGTTTTGATAAAAAACAAAACCACAGAAAGTGCAGAACTTATATTTAAAAACGGGGGAATGGATAATAATGCATATGCCATTAATAGATCGAAGGAGATCGCAAGGATAAATTTTGCGCCAATAACCTTCTGGCTCGGGATTTTCCCCGTAGTCATAACCCCATCTCTTACGGTGACAGTCGATCTCAATGGTTCGGTAAAGTATGAATTCAGTACCGGAATCAAGCAAAATGCCACCCTTGAACTTGGCGCTCATTACTTGAATGGTTCATGGACTCCAATTAAAAATTTTAACAATACATTTACTTTGATAGCTCCTTTATTGCGTGGAGAGGCACACTTGAGGGGAGCTCTCACTCCGCGGTTGAATCTGGCTTTCTATGGTACGGTAGGTGTATATGCTGACTTAAAGGCGTATCTGGATTTTACTATAACTGGTGAAGTGGGCCGCACCGTTGACTTTGCGGTTGACATCCCCGATTTCAAAGAGCCGGACTGGGAATTTACTAAACAGATATCGGGCTCCATTTCATGGAATATTTATGCCGGTTTAATTATCAGCATGGGGATCGACATTAACTTATTTGGATATAATTTGGTGGATTTTAATAAGCAGTTAGCTGACTGGAAATGGACTTTGCATAAGGGAGAAATAAAGGGGTCCTTACCATATTAACGTAGTTATATCTTATCCCGGGATTGACAGATATATTGTCACTCCCGGGAGTTGAATCAGCAGTGATTATCGTGTTTTGGTTTTGAAGGGTGAAAAATTTAATCGGATTTTTTGATTCTTGGCTATCGTAATTTCTATAATTAATGATTGCAAGACCATCATGGTTAAGTAAAATTGGAAAAAATATTTGGGTAATCGCCTGTTCTTTGGGTGGGAGATATCTCCAAAAAAAAATGGCGAACTGCCAAACCTTTACTTCGGGTTTTCCAGGGAACCGGCAGGGGGCATTTATGACTACCATAACCCGCAGGCAATTCCTTGAGATGAGCGCAATCGCGGCTGCAGCTGCTGCTATGCCGGCCTCCAGCTGCATATCACTCCCGAATTATAAAAAGATTACAATCGATTACAAAAACCACATTATATTGAAGAACTGCAATCTCATCGACGTCAAGCAGGGGACCGTCATTCCCGAAAGCGTTATCATCGTAAAGAAAGACAGGATCATCCACGCCGGACCCATATCGCCAGAGGCCATCCCGCAGGGAATGGTATTCGATTGCGCCGGGCTCTGGGTCACCCCGGGCTTCATCGACTCCCACTGCCATACCACCCTTCCCGGCGCCAATTCATTCGATGTCAACAGCGCTTCCGGCATATTTCGGCAGATGAAAATGAATTTCGTTAATTCCATTTATACCGGGGTCACGACTGTTCGGGACACTGGATCCTTTCCGAAGCTCCTGCGCCACTTCATCAGGGAAGTGAAACAGGGCGAACTTCCGGGTCCCAGGGTCGTTCACTGCAACGCCTTCCTCAACGTGAATGGCGGGCACCCGGACATCCCATACGACGACGTTACCCCGCTGGCCGATTTTGCCATGAGCCTTTTCCTGGGCTACATAACATCGAACTTCAAAAACATGATGGACCTGGAGAAAAAAATCGTGCACAACATGGAACATGGCGCGTCCTTTATAAAACTCACTGTTGACAACAAGTCGGCCATCTACGGTAAAAACGCCACGCCTGTATACACCGACGAACAGCTGAAATATATCTTCGATTACGCGGGAAAAAAACAATGTGCCGTGGCGGCCCACAACCTGACCCGCGGCGGCTTCGAAAGAATGCTCGGCTGGCCCCTCGACTCGTACGAGCACATCGTGGCTGACGAAGTTTTGAGCGATGAAGCAATAATGAAAATGGCAAAAAAGGGGACCACCGTGATACCTCCCTTGTCCGTGTGGCAGTGTAACATGTGGGAGGAGGCGTTCGAGAAGATACCGGCAGAACTCCTTGACGACTTCGTCGAGAACGAGCTTACAATCAGGAGAAAATATTTTAACTCAATAACCACGCGCGACGCAGATCCGGTCATCCAGAAAACAAACCGCAAGGACATCGCCCTGTTCAAAACCGGCACAGGCGAGGAACTGGTGAAGAAAAAGCATTACCTGTGCGATCCGTCCCTCGGCTTCAAGGTAATGCTGAACGGAAGAAAAAACATCCAGAAAATGCGGGAGGCAGGGGTCCTGATCGGCTGCGGTACCGACGCAGGATTGCCGATGAATTACTTCGGATTCCTATGGCGCGAAGCGGACATTTTCTCCAGGCTCGGTTTCAAAAATGACGAAATATTAAAGACCATAACGATCAACAACGCAAAAATCCTGCGCATGGAAAATGACCTCGGTTCCATTGGACCGGGAAAATTGGCAGACATGGTTGTGCTCGGTAAAAACCCCCTGGAAAACGTGGAGGCATACAAGACCCCCCTTGTTATTTTTAAGGACGGAAAACTTGCGGCACAAAACAGGGAACTTAAAAAACTGGGCAACCAGGTGACTATTTCCGAATGAAACGCTTCGAATGCAATTAAACTAAAATAAATACACTATCAAAATCATATTTCAACACCTCGAGATATGCAAATTCTTCCTTGTACTGCCGTATAACTCTCATAAAACCTCGAAGTAAATACTCAAAACCCGGGTGAAGAAATCATCAGACGCAATCTCAACGTAAACGATATTGAGCAATTTCACCTCACCCTTACCGGCACCATTAAAGGTTACAGGGAAAACCCTAACGTTCGTGCCATTCCCCCCATAGACGGGTATTCGGATGACATATGGTTGCTGAGTCAATGATTACTCCTGCTTCAAGCAGTCCTTACCTAAAAAAAAATTCCCTTATAGTATTATTATTGACAATAAAGTAAATATTTGTTTTATGTAAATATTTACAAAAGACAAATCTTTACTTTATTCACTATTTATACGGCGGGGATGAAATTAGCGGTTACTTAATGAGGTTTTACAATAATTTTCCCCACAAATGCTTAAGTGAACAGAAACGGAACGCAAGTGCTGATAGATACAATAAAGTCTTTACAATACAGAGGTGATTCAATTATGATTAAATTCAGCGACAAACAATTGGCGATCCCGAAGATGATGAGGCCAGTGTATCTGGTTACAGCAGGGCAATCAAAGTTTGACAGGGCATTCCCCGATAAAAGGACTGAAGAGTTATGTGTTGATGCCCTTACCCAGGCTTCAGAACTGATCAACATGTCCCCCGCCGAACTTAAAAGCTACATTCACACCTGTTATTACGGCCATTTCGCGGATCATTTTGGTGATCAGCTCCTTGGTGAAGCCCTCATCCATGACAGGCTTGGACTCGATCCTCTCGGTAATGTCGGCGTAAAAACCGGAGGAGCCACAGGCGGATCAACTCTCTGGGAAGCGGTCAAGGCAGTAGCATCCGGTTATTCCGATTGCGTTCTTGCAATGGGCTGGGAGCGGATGGATGAAGTCCCCACAGACGAGGGTAATTTCTACATTTCGTGCGCAGCGGACAAGGATTGGGAATCCCCACTCGGTCATATTTATACCGGTTATTATGCGGTTATGGCGCAAAAATACTGGCAGGTTTTCGGCAAACAGGAAGAATCCTTCCGAAGGACACTTGCTGAAATATCGGTCAAGCATCATAATTACGCACGCATGAATCCTTATGCGCAAGCCCCGATGAAAATAACGGTTGACGATGTTCTTAATTCACCTATCGTAGCATACCCCCTACGCGCACTAGACTGCTGTGTTATGAGCGTTGGAGCAGCATGTGCCATACTATGCGATGAAGCAACTGCTATGAAATTAACAAAAAACACACCCAACAAACCCCTGAGGATTTGGGTCACAGCCGGTTCACATACACTTCGTCCTGCCGACCGGAGGGAAATGGAAATACCCCTGCTCCCGAATGAAACTGCAGACCAGTACAAAAATCTAGGCAAGGAATTCCCCGGCGGGGAAAGATACCCCGGATTCACCGGCTTTCTCGCGGCCCGCATGGTGGCATATTACATGTACAGAATGGTCGGCATAAAAGATCCTACTGATGATCTCGATGTCATCGAACTTCACGATGCATTCACTATAAGCGATGTTCAGTCATATGAAGACATTGGAATCCGGCCATATGGATACGGGAGAGACTATGTGGAATCAGGTGACTGCTATCATACGAATCCCAAAACAGGCAAACCGGGAAAACTCCCCTCGAATCTTTCAGGGGGACTTTTGGGATGCATGCATTCTGTCGGAGCCACCGGAATTATGCAGGTGTTTGAAATTGCACTGCATATATGGAACCGCTGGGCAGAAATCCATAGTGACGAAAAAATCTGGAAAAGATTCAATCGCCAGAAACCCTCTGACTGGACCGATCTCCAGGTCAAGGGAGCGAAAAGAGGACTGGCAATCAGCCATGCCGGCGTCGGTTCGCATGTAACCGCAACGGTGTTGATGGATCCTGATAATATGATTAAAAAAGACGCATAAAGGAGGCCTAACAATGAGCATGACAGGACAAGTAGTTGTTAAAAAAAACCAATATAAAATCAAGGGCGACTTCCATCATCTTGAGTCTGGTCTGCCGATAAGGCTGGCTGATGAAGGCGGACGTCTCATAGGAATAACAAACCCACGGACATTGACGCATATGCATTCATATGGCGGAGAATCTATATTTTTTGAATCACTCAGCCAGGGAAAACTTATGGCTACTCGATGTGATAATTCAAAATGTGAAACAAAGGGATCAATCTACCAGCCGTTCAGAATATTTTGCCCCGATTGTCTGGTAAAAAATTCGGTGATTGATATGACCGACATCGCAAAAAAAACAGCAAAGGTCCATACCTTCATGGTCTGTGAGCGATCAGGTGCTTTCAATTCTCTTGATACTCCGATCAGGTTCATAAATATCGAATTTGACGGCGTATGCACGATACTCATGAGCTACCTTGCAAAGGGTGAGCCTACAATGGGATTGCGTGTAATCCCGATTTTTAGAAAGCAGGACCCGACATTTACGATTTTGGATTTATCATGGGTTGTTGAAGGGACCACGGCTGATCAATTACCGAATGGGTTCTCTTTTTAACAACAGTAACGTATTTAAAACAAATTGATTTCATAGGATAAAAGCCATTCTTTAAGAGAATGGCTTTTATTTTTTCCTCCCTGTAAATCTGCAGAATCCTGGCCTTTTGTGCTGGTTTTCAGGGGTTTAAAATAATTTTATTAACAAGAAACTCAGTCTGCATAGGATTCAGATCAAACTTTTGAGCGGTTTCTTCAATAAGTTTACTTTTATCAAGATTGGGGTCCCTCATTAATTCGGTGCCTATATAACGCATGGCATCCTCAATTGGTTTATTCATAGTCGCCTCCTGTGTATGAAGTCAAAGTGCCCGCATGTGTTCAGGCTTCAGAATTCGCTCATCACGCTTTTCCAGTACTTCATCGAGCAGGGTGAGCACCTTCGTTTTCTCACGTGGCAATTCCACCCGAAGGGGAAGATAATTTGAAGCGTGATTCGAGGTGAAGAGACAATTTTTTTTCACCTCCATGTTCTCAATTATGATTTTCAGCTCTTCCAGCAAACCGAATTTATCAGGAAGCTTGAAGCTGCCGGCGCGGTAATCCTGGTACAACTGTGTATTTGGAAGCAGCATCACCGTCAGGGCTGATGCGAAATCCGGTGACATCTTCCCGAGAAGAATACCTGTATCCTCAGCATGCACCCTGCTCATCTCAATCCCCCCGATGCCGAGCAGCACTGTCTGCGAGAGCTTGATACCCGACTCACGTACTTTACATGCGCTCTCAATCATACGGTTGGGAAATGCCCCCTTTTTTATTTTGCGCAGTACATCCTGATTCCCGCTTTCGATCCCCTGATAGATAATTTCTATACCCGCATCCTTCAACTCTTTCAACTCGCGGATATTTTTCTTGATTATCGATTTTGTATTTCCGTAAACACTGATCTGCCGTATCCGCGGATTTCTTTTTTTTATATAAGATATTATTTCAAGCAATTTCTCATTTGGAAGAATCAGCACATCGCCATCGGCAAGAAATGCCTTTGTAAACGGATGCCCCCATCCCGATGCCTCATCAATATCGCGTTTGATCGTATTTATATCTTTCACCCTGAATTTTTCTCCCTTATATGCCCCGCAGAAAGTACACATATTGTGAGAACAACCGACTGTTACCTGGATTATCATACTGTACGCTTCACTAGGCGGACGTATTACGTTGCCAACATAGTCCATACTTTTCACCTTCTTTTCTTATAAATTATTCGAGCACTATTATCATTCCAAAAAATCAATGTATAATTCACTTTATCCTTCGCATATTCAAATCATATGATAATTTGTCAATTCTCATCCGGTAATGTTTCGTCGATCTTTTTTTCCTCACCGCACCATATAATTTTATGCATTTGAAGATTAAGCCGGACTTTTAATCCATCCTGTAAAATCAACCCGGCAAGTTTTTCATACGGCATTTCACCATAAACGGGTGAAAAATTTACAATAGATGGACAGTCCATGAGATTTGTATTCATAAAATTACGTGCATACTCATAGTCAGCAGTATCAGCTATTACAAATTTAAATTCATCCTTGGGTCCCATAAGACTAAGACCATCCATCCAAAAAGATCCGGATTCACCGCTCGAAGGGGTCTTAACATCAACAATTTTTCTCACTGCTCGCGGGACCCCCTTATATGAAAGACTGCCGTTTGTCTCAAGCTGACACGTGAATCCGAGATCACATAAAACAGCCAATAATTCATTTACTACAGGTTGTAGTAATGGCTCTCCCCCGGTGATTGTAATATGATGTGCGGCAGGATATTTCTGTATGAGCGAAATGATGTGCGGGATGCCCAGAAGTTTACCTTGAACCCTGGCATACATCGTATCGCAATACCTGCAATTAAGATTACATCCGGTAAGCCTGATAAAAACTGATGGAAATCCAGCGGTTACTGTCTCACCCTGTATTGAATAAAATATTTCATTTATTAAAAGCTTCATAAATTACGATTTGAAAATTCCCTGAAG
>JBFZEZ010000141.1:0-3163 GCA_041306585.1 Spirochaetota bacterium
AATCGTTTAATCGGTCGGGGAATGATTTTTTCAGCCCTGCGGATACGCGAATCCGTCGCCACGTTGTCAATATTTCATGTTTTTTTGTTGAATTCATTTCTTGAGCCGTTTAAACGCGTCCAGCGCATTTCGGCTCCGGCGCTTGGTCCTCGGTCTGAAAAAATCATTCCCCGACCTTGCTGACGATTTTTGCGCTTATTATATATTGACAACTGATGAATACATTGAGATACCCCGAAAATTAAAATGCTCCCTATTCGAGGGTTTCCAAATGCACGACCGATGCCGCGATCCTTCACACGTCAACTTTACTCAATAAAACCCCTGGTATATACCGGATACTACCTATGCTCTCATTATTGTTCAGGTTGACAACATAACCGGCAGAAATATGTTCCTCCTCCATGAATGTGGATAACGAACGTATCGTCCGGGGTATCGCATAATTGGAAAACTTGGCTTCAAAGGGAATGATCCCTTTGTGATTATCCACCAGAAAGTCAATTTCACTTCCCCCCTTTGTCTGGTAAAAATATATCACATATGACGAAGGGTTGTGTTTGCAAAGCTCAAGATAACAAAAATTTTCGAATAGAGCCCCATTATCTGTTCTCACTTCAATATCATTAAAACTGTTGTATATCTTATTGCGAAGGCCGATATCCAGGAAGAAAACCTTTTTCATTTTTGTTATTGTTTTTTTTAGATTCACCGCATATGGCTCTACCATTGAAATGATATACATTTGTTCAAGAAGATGCAAATAATCCTGACATTTCCTGTACGACAGCCCTGCGTTTTTTGACAGATCATTTATATTAACAAGATTCCCTATCTGAGCCGCTATAAGCCTGAGCATTTTATTGAACCCGACAAAATCCTCATTGCGAACAAAGCTCCGGACATCATGCAGAAGATACGTTTGATATATGTCATTGAGCAGTTCAATTTTATCCTGTACCGCTTTTGCCAGGGCAACACGCGGAAGGGCTCCATATAACAAGTATTCATTGAGGAGAATCGGTATGTGCTTATCAATCACCTTACAATCGATATCAACAGGATATTTCATGTATTTTGCATAAAGATTTTCATCATTGAATTGAATATATTCAGGGAACGAAAGTGAATAAATTGGCAGAATCCTCACCCTGCCTGCCAATGATTCTTCAACTGTTTGTAAAATATTGAGGCTTGAACTTCCGCTGCAAATGATTTTCAGCCTGGTTTTTTCATCAACCAGGAGTTTGAGCATAGTAGATATATTATTGATATATTGGAATTCATCAATAAACAAATAACCTTCGCATGATTCATTCAGATTTTGCCGAAGATATTGTTCAATGACTGAATACTTCTGAAATAGTTCGGCAATCTCAGGATTTTGCCCGTTTAAAAAAAGACTTTGCTTATAATAATCCTCATCGAGTGAATGCATGAGGGTGGTTTTCCCAACCTGGCGAGCACCAATTAATACCGTTATAGGTACCGAGGCTATCGACTTTTGAATGCGTTGTATATATTGTTGGCGTCTTATCATACTCAGAATACCGGATGAATTGTTTGTTTAACTATCCTGTATTTTTTATCACAATTGATAAAAAAGTCAATATAAATTTATCAATGATGTAAATTTCAGCAGACTAAAAAGCTTAGACTGACGAAATTGGATGTTCCCATGTTTTCATTTTATCATTTATACTGAAAATCCTATTCAATGTATTCAAATCCAAAAGATAATTGCTAACCCAAATTTCTATTCTTGAAAAAGAAATAGAAATCTATAAAAGGAAACAGGATAGTAAATGGGCGGCTTGCATCATCATTATTTGAGGGAAGCTGCATGACGGACGTATTACATCACCCCCACGAGGAAATTAAAATCAAGTTTCAGAGGAAGTTTAATCCGCTCCTATATTATACAGTTCAACTTCAAAATAGCCGAAATGATATTTTTTTATAAGTCGTTCAGGGAGCATGATTGCTTTATAGCGTCTATATATGTCCTTTTCAAAAATTACCGAAGGGCATATCGCAAGATATATAGGAAGATTGTTCTCGGTTGAAATAATTTTTTTTCCCCCTGCCAGTCCATTGATCTGAATGGGTTCATTCTTCAGAATTTTTGAGATCATTGCATGGTTCGGACTGTTCGTCATTTGAACAACAATAGGCCGGCGGCCGTTTTCGACAGTGAGTCCCGCAGACCAGCTTCCGGCAATGACTCCCCGCTCGGGAGTGATACGCTCAATCTCCTTATTTGCGGTGTATAATTCGTGCTCATGAAAAATAAACCATTTCCCGTACTGGAACAATTGAAGAGCGATTATGCACGTGAGAAGAATGGAGCGGGCATCAGCACGATTAATAAGCATCCATATTTTTTTTCTCAGCAGGAAACAAGCCGCACTTAAGGACAGCGCAAAAATTGCAGTAGGTATAAGAACATACAATACTGATTCAATCTCACCCCTTATGATTGCCGGATAAACGATCTGATACAGACGGTCCCTGATAAAAAAAGGAACGAGCTGGACATATACAATGACCCCTGCATATGCAAAGAATGCAAACCACAACAGCTTGATGATGCCTGAAAAAAGACGCGGTTTATTTTCATTAAGGAAACGCAGAATACCCGCGCTCGAAGTACATAGTGCGCGGCCGGTTAAAATAAATGCCGGAATTACGTAGAGGAGATAATACCGGGACGGATGATACAGCATTAATGTCTGTCCAAAAAAACCAAAAAAAAGCCAGCTTGCACAGAGAAGGTCTAAGTACGCCGGCGGGGTGTCATGTGACTGTTTATATAGAATATAAACGGCATACGTCATGCTGGTAAAAAAAGTCAGGGGCTGTAAAAAAATAAATTCGAGATACATTCCCATACCGATGGCGACGTGGACCGGTGCAAAAAGTTTACTGCGCAGTGATAAATAAAATGACAAAAAATTATCAATAGATTCACCCCCGGGGATGATATTGAAAATCCCGTGGATACTGTTTGTATGCGCAAACACAGCGTAAACGGTAATGAAGCCGATAATTATTATTGATAAAGTTATTCTTGTATTTTTCACGGAAAAATGCAAACGCTGCATAAATAGAAGTATCAGTGCTGGGGCCATCGCTATTGCTGCCATGAGGAATGAACTTTTTG
>JBFZEZ010000142.1:0-7625 GCA_041306585.1 Spirochaetota bacterium
GGAACGGTCTGGAACTACTTACTATGCTTAAAACAAAGCAATGCGATATCGTACTGCTCGATATTGTCATGCCCGAACTCGACGGGATCAAGGCAATGAGGATAATCAAGAAGGAATACCCCCATATCAAATGCGTAATACTCTCGATGCACAGCGATAAAAGTTTCTTCGATGAATCGTTGAGCGCCGATGCTGACGGATATATTCTTAAAGACGACTCTCAGGAAACCATGCTCATGCTCCTCAAGTCGGCGTCAGAAGGACACAAGGCCATCACCCCCCGCATGCAGTCGATCATGTATGATAAATACCGGGAGAAAAAAAGCACATTGGATGAACTTACCACACGGGAGCTCGAGGTATTCAAGCTTACAGTACAAGGGTTTAAAAATACTGAAATCGCTGAAAAAATAAGCGTATCGCCGCGGACGGTCCTGTTTCATAAGCAGAACATCAAGGACAAGCTGCATGTCAAAACGAACGCGGAACTGGTAAGCATCGCCTTAAAGAATGAAATAATTTAGAAAAAAATTGTAATATCGAAAAGGGACTTCACAAATCAAAATACAGCGGCAGGGTATAATAAAACGTAGCGCCGCTCCCCGGGGTACTGATTACACCCACGGTCCCCCGGTGGGCTTCAATTATGTTCCTTACTATTGCCAGGCCGAGTCCGCTCCCCTCCTGGGCTTCCCTGTCTTTACTGCGGACTTTGCGGTACTTGTCAAAAACATATTTTTGATTCTCCTCGGAAATGCCGGGGCCATGATCGATAACGCGCGTAACGAGACTCCGGCCTTCCATGGCAATGCCGATATCAATGGTGGAGTTTTCCGGGGAATACTTCAGGCCGTTGTTAATGATGTTGTTTAAAGCCTGCGCCATTTTCATTTCGTCCATGTAAACCGGGGGGATGTCATCGGGAAAGGTCGTGGTAATGACGACATTTTTACTCCTGGCGAAGGATTCCTTGAGGGATATAATTTCCAGAACAAATGTGCGGTAATTCACCTCGGTCACGTTCAACTCAAGGTTTCCCGATTCAGTTGACGCTATATCTACCAGGTCGGCAAGAAGGGCCTTCAGGTACTGGATAATCGACCGTATTTTTCCCGCCCTGTCCCGTATGTGCTGCGCATCTGCCAGATCGCCATCAAGCATTTCGTTCACGTTCATTTCAATGTCCAGGAGGGGGTTTTTAAGGTCATGTGAAATCATCGCCAGGAATTTGTCCTTCAGGAAATCAAGTTTTTCCCTTTTCAGATATTCGATGTTGAGCTTTTCAAGATATTCAGAAATGAGGTCGCTGCTCTTCTTTAAATTGATATGGGTGTTGACTCGGGCCAATAACTCCGGGAGATTGATCGGTTTTGTTATATAATCAACAGCGCCGAATTCAAAGCCCTTTACTATGTACTGTTCATCTTTATGGGATGAAATGAATATGACCGGGATATCCTTAAGCTCGCTGTTTTTTTTCAAGTGGCCGCATATCGTATATCCGTCTGGATCAGGCATAACGATATCAAGCAGCACCAGGTCAGGCCTGGCTTTCCCGATGATATCAATGCATGCCTTGTTTTCAGACGTGGCAATGACACGATATCCGTTTTTTTCGAGGATTTTTTCAACAAGGCGCAAATCGACAGGGGAATCGTCGACTAGAACAATGGTTGACTTCTTTGCGTTATTTGCTTTCATCTCCCCTTTCGCGTCTCATGTATGCTACTTCTCTGATGCCCCCATCCGGGCGGCTGTATCCCGGGCGTTCTGCAGTTCGGCATTCGTGATGCGCGCCCTTCCGAGGGTGAAGCCGGAAAGTTCCTTGTGATTGCCGCACGTATGACAATGAATTATCGCATTGCCTGTTTCAGTCCAACCGGGTATCTCGACACAGCGCGATCCGCAATTTCGGCAAAGAATAATTGAAACAAAATTACTCATTATTATACCTGCGTTATAATGCTTTGATGGCGATAATTGATATATCTTCCTTGCGGCCCGATTCCCCTGAAAATTCCGATGCAAACCCGATAAGGCTGTCAATCATATGATTCGGGTCACTGAATTCCCCATGCATGAAATCCATAACATTCTTGAGTCCAAGATTTTTTCCGTTTTTATTTTTAACATTCAGAATCCCGTCAGTAAGAATAACAAACAAATCACCCTCCTGAAGGGTGACGCTCACAAGGAGGCTCTCCCGGTCGCGTTCCTTATCTTCAATCTTTTTGCTGCCGAATCGGAGATATTTTGCGATTCCATTACGGATAAGAATCGGATAGGCAATACCTGCATTGACAAACTTAAATTTTCGCTCCGGACAATTAATAATACCGTAAAATACTGAAACATTCTTAATCGATGACGACTCATCTGCAAGGGTCCTGAAAAGCGAACGCACCAGTGAAGAGGGATTCTTCCCGTGAATTGAGGTGAGCGCCATAATTGCACCGGTGACAATAGAAGCGCGTATGCTCCCAGGTACCCCTTTTAAATGGATATCACCAAGAGTAATGCCTAAATTTTCCTCATCAAAAGGAAAAAGCCTATAGAACTCCCCGCCGACCTCACGCGCCGAAAATGATTTTGCCGCTATCTGGATATTCTTAAATGTCCGGTCAATATCAGGTATTAATGATTCCTGAATAGATTGGGCTGAAATTATTTCAGCCTTCATTCGTTCTTCTTCAAGGGCATTTTGAAAGAAAATTGCATTCTGAACAGCGAGTGCGCACTGATCTGCAAAAAAACGGAAGAGCCTCATGTCTTCATCGTCGAAACCGGGACGGTTATTCGGATTAACTGCCTGTATGACCCCAAGGAACTTCCCCTGGAATAACAGGGGACTGCACAAAATGGAACGAGTGACATACCCGGTTTTTTTATCATAATCGGGGTCAAACCGACGGTCGGTATAGACGTCATTGACATAGGTCGCTTTGCGTTGTTCCGCAACCCAGCCCGCTATCCCCTGCCCCACCTTGACGCGGTATTTTTCAGTCAGAATATTTTCTGATTCCCCGAGGGCAACTTTAAACACGAGATCATTTTTTTCTTCATCATAAAGAAGAAGGGTACTGGCATCGGTGTCCATGATCTCCTTTATTATTTCCATGATTATCTTGAGGAGTTTTTTGATATCAAGGGTAGAATTGATAATGGTGTTGATATTAACCAATTTCGAGAGGTTGTTTACCTGCCGCTCTAGATAAGCTATATCATATTTTTCCTTTTTGGATTCTTCCATTTAATCATCTGCCAGATGTAGATTGATTCGATTTCACTTGTTCTCTTCCTGTATCCTTATTGACTGCAGTATTTTCCATTTTTAAATGCTGCAATAGTATCTTTTTTTAATGAAGTCATCCCGATTTTACTTCAGATATCACAAGTGAAAAAAACCTCAATAATTCACAATCGAGATAAAAAAAAACTTCTTAATTTATAATCGAATAATAAATAAAAATAAATTAAACTATTTAGACACAAATCTATTTAAACGCACACTTTTTAGATAAATATGCGTAAAATAGAGTTATTAAATTCCCCCCATACTGTCATTCCGCTAAAGCAGGAATCCATTTATTACATCCAAACTTAAGGAAACAACAAGACATGTCAACTTTACAGGTACTACTAATTTCAAAAACTTAAAAAACAATACATATATTGTATATATAAATTAAAAAAAATCAAGTATAAATCTGCTCATTGACGTGAATCCGTCGTAACAGGTCATTTTTAGGGGGTAACAATCCATACCATGTCATTCCCGTGCAGACGGGAATCCTTAATTCGCGACTAGCGAGAAGGATCCCCGCCCTAGTTTATACTCGCGCAGGCGGGTGCGGGGATGACATATAGGTACAATTTAGTAAATACCCCCTATACATTAAAACACTCCCATTAATTTTTTTGTATTTTGATGATTAATGATTGATTTTGTCTCAGAAATTATACCTTTTGTTTCTGAATTGTTATCATCGCCAGATTCTTTATTGTCGCTGCTAAGAACTGGATATTGATGCGGTATTGCAGAGTTTCACGATGATTCCTGTATGTGATATTGATACCCTGCAAAAGCATCGGAATACCCGACTCAGAAGGCACACAGCCAATTATGTGCTATTTTTTTCATATCAAAGAGATAGAATGAGATAGAATATATCAAAATTTTTTATTATTCAGGAGATTGAAATGAGTAAAAGAGGAAAAGAATTTAAAAGCAACTGGTTTTCCCGAAGTCCTCAATTTGCCTATCTTGAGGAAAAAGATAAATTTCTTTTGAAATTGGAAGAACCAAAATACCGGATCAATATCATCGGTACCGGAATAATGGGACAGGAGCATATGAGGGTCACCATGTATGAAGGCAGGGCGACCATCCATGGAATTTACGATATCAACCAGCATAGCTGCAACAAGGCAAAACAGATGTTCGCAATGCATTTTCCGAACACGAACGTCGTCGTTTATGATTCACTTGAAGCTGCGTGTAATGATCCGGAAGCAGACGCCATCCTGATCTGTACGCCAAACTATACGCATATTGAAGTGCTGCGGACAGTGATACAATCAGGGAAGCATATCCTGATGGAGAAGCCCATGGCCACAACCCTTCAGGACGCATATGAGATAACCCAACTCACCAAAGGATATAAAAAGGTGTTTCAGGTCGGTCTTCAGTACAGATACAAACCCACCTATGCCGAGGCCATCCATGAGGCCCTTGTAAGAAAAACCCTGGGCAATATAAAAATGATCAACATTGCCGAACACCGCATTCCATTCCTTGACAAAGTCAATCAGTGGAACAAGTTCTCAAAATTTTCCGGCGGAACACTGGTGGAAAAATGCTGCCACTACTTTGATCTCATGAATCTTTTTTCACAATCAAGACCGCGGAGGGTTTTTGCGACCGGAAGCATGGCTGTAAATTTCAAAGATTTTGAGCATAACAACGAAAAATCTGATATTCTTGACAATGCCTTTGTGAGCGTTGAGTATGAAAACGGCATACGCGCTTCCTTCACTCTGTGCATGTTTGCCCCGATGTTTTACGAAGAGCTGGTGCTCTGCGGCGATGAAGGACGTCTGAAAGCGCATGAAAACGAGGATTTTCTTCCCGCCAGCCATCCCAAATGCCATCTTGAAATCATGTGCGGTGAATCCAATCCTTCACGGATATGCACCCCGACCTACCCTGCACCAATCGACGGCAGCGGGCACAGCGGCGCAACATATTTCGAGCATATATATTTTGTCAACAACATGGAAGGTAAAAAGACAAACACCGCAACCGTGGAAGAGGGGTTCTGGTCTGTCGTGGTGGGGACTGCAGCGGAAGAATCTGTTAAGACAGGGAAGATAATTGAGATAGAACAATTTTTAAAAGATAATAAGATATCGGTAAAATAATAACGTACGAACGCAATGGGCCAACGTACGAACGCAATCGCCCCACGTACGAACGCAATCGCCCAACGTACGAACGCAATCGCCCAACGTAGAGACGCAAGATTTTGCGTCTCTACGTGGCCCATTGCGTTCTATAATGAACGCAGCCATTTTTCAAAAGCGATAACAGGGAAAATTAATGACCCGCATAGCGCAGAGATACCGATGCCGCGCAGATCAAGGGATGCCGTTCCAAAGATATTTTGAACGAACGGGACATAAATCAGAACAGCCTGCAATACGAGAACAACCGCGATTCCGGCAAAAACCATTTTGTTGCTGAAAAACCCGATTTTCAATATAGAATCTTTCAATGTACGGCAGTTAAACATATAAAAAATCTGGAAAAAAATCACAAAGGTGACCGCTATGGTTTGAGCTTCTGCCAGCGCCTTCGCTGTGTTCACTCCCGTTTTCAGCGCCTGCTGATATTCCAATTGAAACAATATAATCGTACCAGCCGTCATGACAATCGACACAAAAGCTGTACGGAACAGGACAAATCCGCTGAACAACGGGGCGTCCGGATCACGGGGAGGACGCGACATGAGATTGGGCTCTTTTACTTCAAAAGCGAATGGAAGGGCCAGCGCGACAGCGGCAATCATGTTTATCCAGAGCAGCTGTGCCGGTGTCATAGGAAGAAGCAGCTCCTTCGTAACAGGATCAAATGGGAAAAAAAGTATTGCAAATATAAAAATCAATGCGATACCCAGGTTGGTGGGCAGCAGGAACGCGAGGGATTTAACCAGATTATCATAGACGCGCCTGCCCTCCTCAACCGCTGCCTTAATGCTCGCAAAATTGTCATCTGCCAATACGATATCAGCTGATTCCTTGGCGACGGACGTTCCTGTAATCCCCATCGCGACACCGATATTGGCCTGCTTTAATGCCGGGGCGTCATTTACTCCGTCTCCAGTCATTGCGACAATATGATTTTCCTTCTGAAGGGCCCGTACCAGATTAAGTTTATGTTCGGGAGCAACACGCGCGAATATATTTGTTGTCTTCGCAACAGTGGAAAACTCAGCGCTGCCCATCTTTGAAAGCTCATTGCCCGTGACCGAAATGCCGTCACTGGAGAGCCCCACTTCCACGCCGATCGATTGTGCCGTGCTACGATGGTCGCCGGTGATCATCTTCACAACGATGCCGGCTTTATGACAGGCTGCTACCGCATCGATCGCTTCCTGACGCGGAGGATCGATCATCCCCGTTAATCCCACAAACGAAAATCCTGAAAGCTCCTCAACCGCTGAGATTACGTTCACATCATCCGGATACACTTTTTCCGCGATGGCAAGCACCCTCATACCTCTCGCACCCATCTCCTCAACAATCGATGCCAGGGCTCCGAGGTCACATCCGGCTTCATTATAACAATCTACACACAAGGGAATGACCTTCTCCGGAGCCCCTTTAACGACTACCCGCTTGTCACTTCCTCCGTGAAGGGTCGCCATATACTGGTATTCAGATTCAAAAGGGATAACGTCGAGCCGCGGTTGTCTGGCCTTCTCTTCCGCGGTATCAATTTTTATCTTTTCAGCAGCAACAAGAAGGGCGGCTTCGGTGGGATCTCCTGATATATTCCATACCCCGCCACTGTGATTGATGGCGGCGTCGTTGCAAAGGGCCCCATTGAGAAGAAGCCGTCTGATAGTTTGCGGAACCTCATCGATAGTAGAACCATCACACTGCAGAGAACCAACCGGATTATATCCGGTTCCTGTTAAACGCATTTGACACCCGGACGCCCACAATTCGACGACGGTCATTTCATTTCGGGTGAGTGTTCCGGTTTTATCGGTACAGATAACCGTGGTGCTTCCCAGGGTTTCAACAGCCGGGAGTTTTCTGATGATTGCATTTCGCTTCGCCATGCGCTGCACCCCGATTGCCAGTGCAATCGTTACGATAGCCGGAAGACCTTCGGGAATCGCGCCTACAGCAAGGGCAATGGCAAATATCATCGTTTCTTTCAGCGCTGACAGCACATCCATACCCTGCTGTACGGTCCTCATCGTACCTATGGCAAGAATAACAAGAGTTATCGCAATAATGGCTATGGTCAGGTACTTCCCTACTATAGTAAGTTTCTTCGTGAGGGGCGTTTCAAGATCTGTAGTTTCACCAAGCATGGCTGATATCCGGCCGAGCTC
>JBFZEZ010000143.1:0-3201 GCA_041306585.1 Spirochaetota bacterium
CGTATCGGGATTGCACGCGCGCTGGCTCTGAACCCGAAATTCATGATCCTCGACGAACCGGTATCAGCGCTTGACGTATCGATCCAGGGACAAATTTTAAATTTGCTTATGGAGCTGCAAAAAAAACTCGGTTTGACATATCTTTTTATTGCCCATGACCTTGCTGTAGTTGAACATATGAGCGACAGGATTGTTGTCATGTATCTCGGCCGTATCGTTGAAGAAAGTTCAACCCGTGACTTGTATAAGCGGCCCCTGCATCCCTACACAAAGAGCCTTATGAATTCCATTCCTGAACCAAAACCAAAAAAGCAGGGATTCAAAGTGCTCCCCGGCGAGATCCCTTCGCCCTTAAATCCCCCCGAAGGATGCCATTTCCATCCACGTTGTCCTATGGTAATGGATACATGCAGGGTATCATACCCGCCAGTCTGCAATGTTGGTAATTCACGAGTATCGTGCTTTCTTTATGAATAATCCAGGTTTCACAACATTGATGTAATGAAGACTGTTATAAGGAAAAGGGAATAAACATTATACTATATGGCGTCCTTTCTTTTTTAATAATCGCCCTCGCTTCTTTCCCCGCTTATGCTGTTGATGAAGATTATATTTTCATACGCATGATACGTCATGCAAATGATGAATCGAATGAAGGCGTTCCGAAAGAAAAAATTTATCTTAAAAATGAGGCATTGTTCTGCACGGGAAATTCTGAACTTGCCAGAACCAATAATGAAGCTGCTCTCCTCATCGATGATGGGAAATATACTGAGGCAATAGACATCATCCAGAAAGAACTCCCCAAAGCATCACTTTTTTTCCCATATCGCTATAATCTCGGTCTTGCGTATATGCATCTTGAAAAATTTCCAATTGCGATGATGCATTTTGAAAAGGCCCAGATGATCGTCCCCGATTATTCTCGCACCTACCTTCAGATGGGATATATTCATGTTCTCTGGAATAAGGAGAATACAGCTATTGATTATTATCGGGAGGGGATGAAGAAGAATAAAAAAGAACTGAACACATTTATTCTGATCGGGGACATCTATTATAACAGGAACCAGGTTGAGATCGCAGATAAATATTATACTGCTTCACTCAATATAAATCCGCGTTTTCCTAATGGCTTACTTGGCAAGGCTAAAATTCATTTCAAAAGAGAGGAATATTATAAGGCTATCGTTATGCTCAAGGGGATTAATACTTCCGGTGACTACGATAAGTCATATCATTTCTTTTTTGCCGAATCGGCATTTAAACTGAAGGATTATAATACTGCTGCAATTCACTATGAAAAGCTCATGGAATTCAGAAATGACAGATTTTTTATAACGAATTCTCCCGCCCTCATTAAACATAAACTGGAACTTGCAAAAAAATTTATCGAGTAGTTGTTTCCCTGGTTCAGTATCAATAGGTGTGAATAATTTTAGCGCCGTCAAAGCCGTTAAATTTTGTTGTTGATGCAGTGCTGTATGCCCCGATATTGTCAGTATAGAGGTAGTCGCCTATTTCAAGATTTCCGGGGAGCAGTACCGATTGTGTAATTTTGTCGAAGCTGTCGCATGTCGGACCTACAACTGAACATATCTCGCAATCCCCCCTTTTGAAAGCGCTGAAATTCGGGATCCAGTGATCATACACAACCCCGGAAAAGGTGTGATAAACGCCGTCATTTATATGATAAAATATTTTTCCGTCCCTCCGCGCTTTTCCGATAATTTCCGTTACCAGGGTTGCTGCTGTTGCAACGATAAATCTGCCCGGTTCGGCTAGAATTTCAATATCTTTAGGGAAGAGACGGTCAAATTCCGCATTCAGAATTTCGGCGAGTTTTTCAAACCGCGGTGCATCCGAATCATAAGGGACAGGGAAGCCGCCTCCAATGTCGATAAGATTAAGTTTGTGGCCTTTTTTTCGTGCATCGTGGAAAATTTCGGATGTAATTTCAAGAGCAGTGGTATAATTGTTGAAATTGATGCATTGACTACCGACATGAAAACTGAGCCCTTCAACAGTCAACCCAACATCGGTTGCCTGGCGAATAAGTTCATATGCATTTCCGGGCTCGGCCCCGAATTTTGAACTCATCTCCACCTGCGATCCGATATCGGGTACTTTCAGGCGCAATATGAGGCCAGCGGTTTTACAGTTATCTTTAATTTTTAATATTTCATCGCTGTTGTCGAAGGTTACCAGGGGTTTGTACTGTTTGATCTTTTTAAGGGTCTCACGGTCTTTTATCGTATTTGAAAAAATTATTTTGTCCCAGATATAAAAATGTTTTTCATCCTCCTCGAAATGTTTAATGTATTTATAAATTTGCATGAATTCATTATATGATGCAACATCGAAACTGGAGCCTTCATCGAAAAGGGTTTTTATAATTTCCTGGTTTGAATTCGCTTTAACGGCATAGTAACACTGTACCCGCGGGAGGCTTTTTTTGAATAAGCGGTAATTCTCACGAATTTTTGCATGATCAAGTATAAAAAGGGGTGTCCCGTGTTTTTCCGCAAGTGTTAATAGTTCTTTTTTCATCTATTCAGGAATTCCTTTAATTATTATACATGATTATGCATGAAGTTTTTTTATCAGTGTTATCAGGTCGTTAACTTCCTTGTTGTTCTCAAGATATGACTTGATCAGCTTTTTGTGTAATTCATCCCCGCGATCATATAACCGTTTCATTTTTTTCGGCTTAGTTGTATTGCACACATAAGCGACCATAAGCGGGAACGCTACTGTCACGTCAATATATGCCGTCACGGCTTCATCAAGCTTGGTCGGGTCTATTTTTCCCCAGCTTGCCGCTTCACTGGGGGGCGCCCCAGACAGGCCTCCTGTATCAGGCCGCGCGTCGGTGATGTTGATATCGTAATCCTGCCCGACTTCGGGGATCATTAAAATTTCCTGGATCTGAGGTTCTGTCTGAAGCATGAAATTTTTAGGGCTCCCGCCGCCGATTAGAATAACGCCTGTTTTTCCCTTTTCGTAATTTTTTGCATTGAGTATTATTGCGGTTGAATCATTGACGTCAATACTCGGATTGATTTTCAATTTGAAGAGATCCTGAAGGCCCGATGCCTCTGCCAGAAGCTCAAGTCCCGCAATATTCATTCCGATGGTCGAGTCTCCCGGGGATGATGTGAATATGGGAATACCGTTTCTATAGGCCGCTGCAATGATACT
>JBFZEZ010000144.1:0-3249 GCA_041306585.1 Spirochaetota bacterium
CGTCAGCGAAACTATGCAGCTTGGAGGGGGTCAGCCGGGGATAATAATCAACAGGTACTTCAACGATTTTCAGGTGCTCTTTTGATGCCATAACAAGCATTTCAGAAGCAAACTCCATCCCCCCGGTCTTCAGCGGGAGCCGGTCGAGACTTTCTCTGGTTACTGCCCGAAATCCGCTGTGAGTGTCAGAATACCTTGTGTGGAAAATGACATTAAGCATCCAGGTAAGAACCGGATTCCCGATATAACGGTGTAACCCATCCATCGAACCCTTATTTATTGTGCCCCTGAACCGGGATCCAATGACAAAATCAGCACCATTCTTCAGAGGGGCGAGCAGCTTTGGCATTTCAAGAAAATCATAGGTGTTGTCTGCATCACCCATTACAATATAGCGTCCCCTTGCGAGTTCGAATCCGGCCAGGTAGGCATTCCCGTATCCGCTTTTCGCGGGCCTTATGACACGCGCACCGAGCGATTGTGCAATTGATCCGGTTTGATCTTCTGACGAATCTGCAACAATAATTTCACCGTTGACTGCGTTGTCATGGAACACGTTCTGTATTTTTGTGATACATTCTCCAATGGTTCGCTCTTCATCGAGAGCCGGGATTATCACAGATACATCAATAGTATTATCATTATTGGAGTGGGGATCCATGCCTGTTCCTGAAGAGAGTTGTTGATGCGATATTACAATTAATTGCAGTTTGATTCAATAAATTCATTGGAAAGAATGTGCATGCAAAAAAGACCACACTGGGGAAAATCTTCATTTCAGATAAAAAGGGAATGTACACTAATGCGGACAGGTTAGTATTGTTTATACTCTTACCAATAAGTCAAGCATCTGAAATTTTACTGTCAGGGAAACCATGAAAAAAATACTGATTACCGGCATCAGCGGTTTTGTGGGGGGGCATTTTGTTCATTACCTTACATCTCAGCACCATAATATGGAAATCCATGGCATCAGCCGTTCAAAACCTTCATGGGATTTTTTAAAAGGTTCCGAAGCCCTGCTCAATAATTATTATTCCCATCAGGCCGATCTGAACGATATTCCAAAAATTAAATCACTTATTGGAGAAATCCAGCCAGAATACATTATTCATCTCGCAGCACAGAGTTCAGTTGCCGAGAGCTGGAAAAGCCCGGTATTATCATTCATGAATAATACCAATATATTCCTGAATATTATTGATACGGTTAGACTCAATGATAATGCAGCCAGGATTCTTTCTGTTGGATCATCAGAACAATACGGTATAGTCTGTGAAAAAGACCTGCCAATAACTGAAGACCGGCCACAATGCCCCGAGAATCCCTATGCCGTTGCACGGGTAGCCCAGGAGCATCTCGCGAGGATATATGCCAAAGGGTATGGTCTTGATATCTGTTGTACCCGTTCATTCAATCACTGCGGCCCCGGCCAGACAGATCGCTTTGTTGTCAGTGCGATAGTAAAGCAGTTTGTTAAGGTGGCGCATGGTATTCAGAAACCTGTTATCCATATTGGTAACGGAACGATAGTGCGGGATTTTGTTGATGTGCGTGATGTCGTCGAAGCATATTATCTTCTTCTTACCAGGGGCGCTAAGGGAGAGGTGTTCAATGTCTGCAGTGGTCAGGGCAGGGCAATTCAGGACATTGTTACCTTACTTTCAGAGATGCTCAGGATTCGTGTGGAAACGATTCAGGAAAAGTCCCGGATCCGTCCGATTGATAATCCCCGGATTGTCGGGAGTTATCAGAAAATCCAGCAGGATCTAGGGTGGAAACCTACAATTCCTTTTGAGGAGAGTCTTATGTCCATGTATCAATACTGGGACCAGAAAATCGAATGTGTATAAGAAACACATTTCAGGAAGAATCTATGAGACGGCAAAACCATCAGAAAAATCAGACGTTATTGTAGTTACATCAAGGATTGATCCATTAAAATTAGTGTATAGAAAATATCACCAATGGTGAAATAACGTGAAAATTGCAATATTCCACGATTATTTTGGTGCAATTGGCGGAGGGGAAAAAGTAGTTATCGAATTAGCAAAGATGTTCGATGCTGACATTATAACAACGGATGTTGACGCTGTATCGGACATTAATTCATCAGCACGGGTTATAAGTATAGGAAAAACCGTTAAAATTTTTCCCCTGAAACAGATTTCCGCACTCGCCAGATTTTATTTTTGCGATTTTTCCCAAAAATATGATTTTTTTATTTTCAGCGGGAACTGGGCTCATTTCGCAGCAAAACATCATCACCCTAATCTGTGGTATTGTCACATTATTATCCCCGTGTTGTATGAACAGGGAATCCGGTTTTACCAGGGAAGAAATCCCTTGAAAACGACAATTTTAAAGATATTTTCCATGGTCCATAAAAAAATGGATCAGCACTCCGTCACCTCTATTGATACAATAATTGCAAACTCGAACTATACAAAGACACAACTTAATGCGTGTTACCAGCGTGATGCAGAAATTGTGTATCCTCCAATAAAAACGGCATTGTATACCTTTAAAGAATACGGCGATTTCTGGATATCTGTTAACAGGATTTATCCGGAAAAGCACATTGAACTGCAGATTGGATGTTTCAGGAAAATTCCAGAGGAAAAACTTATCATAATTGGGGGGTTTGCCGAAGGGGACCATTCTTCTGCATATGCGGAAAAAATTATGAAGGATCTCCCGGCCAACGTGAAGTTTGCCGGTCAGCTCCCTGAGGATGAGCTCATCGATCTTTACGGACGATGCAAAGGATTGATTTGTACTTCATTCAATGAGCCGTTCGGGATCGCTCCCCTTGAGGCAATGGCAAGCGGGAAACCGGTAATTGCTGTCAATTCCGGAGGCTACCGCGAAACAATAACTCCGGAGACCGGTTTTCTTGTTGAACCGGAAATAGACCATCTGGCTGATGCTGTCCGCAAAGTGTCGAAAAATCCCGGTATCTATCATGATGCCTGCATGCATCATGTAAAAAAATTTGATACGGGAGTTTTTAATGAGAGAATCAGGTCTGCTCTTAAAAACGTCATGCAGTAACTAGATGGTACAAAGATGAGATATTCTATAAACAGGAATAATCATTTTATGGCTCTGTAGAAAACCTTCCCACAACGCACTCAGTGCAATTGCGAGGATGACCCCCTCTCTCCCCCAGAGGGGGAGGCAACCCAAGGGGGCAAGTCCCCCCCTTGACCCCCCAGTTCGATCTTTTTTAAGATGCGTGTTTACGGC
>JBFZEZ010000145.1:0-3049 GCA_041306585.1 Spirochaetota bacterium
CAGTATAATTTAAAATTTATCACCTATAGCGGACTCGAGAAAAAACTGGAGGACCTGGGGTGTAAACCGGTGACCGGTTTGTTTTCATCGATCCGTAGAGGCTTTATCAATTTTACAGAGAAAACGGAAATAGAAAGCCTTGAAATAGATCTCCACCGGAATCATCTTGGACGCTTCGGGCACTGAGGATACGCGGTTTAATGAATATAACTGTTTGATTAAATTCAATAGTAATCAACATTTATCAAAGTAAAACCACGGATAATAGAAAACGGACCTTTCGGTCCGTTTTCTACTGTCGAAATACCGCCCTCTTAATCAGTGTTCTTCCATCTGACTTGCGGCCGGTGGATAGATACCCTTTTTACGCCGGTATGCGGCGATCCCAAAGCGTATGCAACCCGTAATCAGCACCCATCCGCCTATAATGAAAGCGATATTGATGGTGTGATGAACCGCAAGCGGATACTCCCTGATAAGATCGAGTATGAACTTGTCCATCCCGTGCTCCTTGCTGTATCTTGATCCTTTTATACGGCGCCGTTTTGATTCCATGCCGCCGTTCAGTCTGAAAATGATACATGATAGCCAGTCCGTTTACTAATAATCCCGCTCATTTCTGTCAACTGTAAAATCGAGTTTTTTAAAGTATACATATATCATAATATGTATACCATTATCATAGAGATGAAAAAAGTATACTCCATCGCGGTCCGCAATTATAAATTATCGTTTTTCCCTCGATAGTGGTGACAGAAAAGGCAGCTTATACCTTTCCAAGTTCCTGTGCGAACCGAGGCATCGAACCCTCTTTGCCGGAGTGGCAGATAAGATGGAGTGACTCACGCGCGCGAGTCAGCGCAACGTACAGAAGACGTCTTTCTTCTTCTATTTCAGAACTGGGATCGGGAATGATCGCATCGGAGATGCCCGCTATAATTACCGTATCGAACTCGAGTCCTTTTGATGCGTGAATGGTCATAAGTGACAGTTTTTCTGCTATTGTTGGTGTATCAATTTTTGCTAGATGCATCGCAATATACCTCCCCTGCCAGTTGTTACGGTACAAAATGACCGTGCTTTTGAGACTAGCCACCGGATTTGAAAGTATTGACGTTATAACACTGATTTCCTGATCTCGGTTTTTGACCAGATGCCGGTAAACAGTCCCTCCACGACCTCTGGATGATCTCAACCGTTTGTTGGTCCTGTATTTATTTCTTTTTATGAAATTATTGGAAAGCTCAACGATTTCATACCGCGATCGGTAGTTGACTGTTAATCTGTGTATTTGAGTTTCCGGGAAATAGCGTCGCATATTTATTATATAATCAATTTTGCTGTCTCGAAATCCGTAAATTGACTGCCAGTCGTCACCAACAACGAAGAGATTTGCGTATTTTTCCGGCAGAAGGTGCTTGAGCAGCTTAAAATTTTCCGGAGAGGTGTCCTGGAATTCATCAATAAGTATATATCGGTATCGGTCGCGGACGGCTTTTCTGACCGACTCGTACTCATCGAGGAGCAAAATGGCGTAGCTCATCATGTCCTGAAAATCCATAAAGCCGCGACTGAGCTTCGTTCGATGAAACTCTCTTTTTGCCGATCGGATCTTTTCCAAAAGTCCATGTTCCTCAAGTTTTTTGATGCCGCTGGCGTCGATTCTGTCCAGATCGTCAATCAGTCGGGATACCACTTCGGTAGGAATTCCCAGGAAATCATCTATTCTCGAACGCACGATATCATGAATTATTTTGACCCTGGCCGGCTCATCGAGCGTTGACGGAAAAACAGCACACCCGATTTCAGGCATAAAAATATCAGAATTTGACCTGAGTAAAGAAAGACTGAAGGAATGGAATGTTTCCGCCATGATTCCAGGCACCGTGGCACCTATTTCTTCATGAACGCGGTTTCGAATTTCTTCGGCGGCCTTCCTGCTGAAAGTGAGAACCAGGATATTCTCCGGAGGGATTCCATCGACTGAAATAATTGCCGGTAGTTTGGTGATAAGGGTTTTGGTTTTGCCCGTGCCCGCACCGGCGATTACCAGCGTAACTCCTCCACCGGCACGCGAAGCTCTTATCTGTTCACGGCTTAAATTCATAAAAATAAAATCCTTTTGCATGAACAACGACTTTGGAGTATTTGTAATTAATACGAGAAGGAGAGTGAAAAAGTTAAAACTTTTCGGGTGAAGTTTTCCGGGAAGTGGTTTTTTTTCGTTCCATACTCGAATAGACGCATCCGCAGTAGTCCTGCCGGTAAAAGCCGTTCGCGCGTGAAATCTCAACAGACTTTCGGTACCCGTCATTTTTCTTAAAATCGGCCTCGATAAAGCCCAGGCCGTACCGGCGTTTCAGGCTTCTTCCGGCCTCGTTAAGCATCTCTGCGTCTTTATGCGGACTTACCGACATTACCGTTGCAACGGCCTCGAAGGAATTTTCGCGTGCATACCGAAAGCATTCCTCAAGTCTGAAACGGAAGCAGAGCATGCAGCGCTCCGAGCGCTCACCTTCAAATCTATGCGTTTTGACCGTCGAGGTCCATTCGCGTGGGTTGTACAGGCCAACAACGAGCGGAAAACCTCTAATGACATAATAGTCCTCAAGCTCGCAGAGGCGTTTTGAGTATTCTCCATAGGGCGATATATTTGGATTATAAAAATAGGCGGTTATATCGAAATCCTTTTCAAGGACCTCGTAGACGTGGGCCGCGCATGGAGCGCAACAGGAATGGAGGAGAAGTGTATCTTTTTTCACGAAATGACGCGCATATACCCTATTTAAGGTATTTTTTGATAAACCTGTTTAGCTTGCGTGCATTTTGGGGATTAACCCTGCCGTCCAGCCATAACAACAGATCGGTACTTACTCCGTTTATCGAATTGTATTCATGGTGTAAAACATAATTGGCAGTGTCATATTTGATCTTGTTGAAAATTTCCTCGGCAAGATTGAGGTTCTCGGCGAATGGCCCGAGCATCTCACATATTTTTATTACTATCTCATGCTTGTTGATTTCTTTTAATTCGTTTCTGCACGACTCT
>JBFZEZ010000146.1:0-2820 GCA_041306585.1 Spirochaetota bacterium
TGAATAAAGCTGCAAAAAAATCTGCTGAATTCAAAGAGCACCTGAAGCAGAAAGATTTCACCCTTGTTATAAAAACTGAAGACGGCAGGAAGGCCCGCTTCTTCACATTCCGGAATGGCGACGTGATCTCCGCATCAGGGGACAATGCGCAGGCGAACATTTCCCTTGTATGGAAAGACGCGGCAACCGGGTTTTCGGTCATGGCGTCCGGGAGCAACGATGCCCTCATGAAGGCCGTGCAAAACGGTTTGCTGAAAATACAGGGGGACGGCCAGCTCGCCCTCGTGTTTGGTGGAATTATGAAAAAAATGATGAAGGCGTTGACATAAGACGGGGAGAGGGCGCGCCGGCGCTAGCGACGCACGGGTGAGGGCACGACCACCGGGTTATAATACCCGAGCCTGATCTGCGGGAAATCTTTCCGTATCATCGAGAGCAGCTTCCGTATGCCGATCGGAGGTGACTCCTCGAAGCCAATTATGAAGCACTCTGGAGCCTCGGGCGATATTACTCCCTGATGGCCTATGCATATTCAAAAGATTAAAATGAAGCTGCCAGTTTTTGCAAGAAAGCCATCAAATACAGCAAACGGGGGATGTATACAAATTTTAGTAAGCGTCAATTTCATCGCGTCGTGCTTAACCAATAATCCCCGGTAATCGCTTCGCGGTCAAATCTTAATCGGAAATTTTAATCTGTTCAGGAAAAACGAAGCATGGCAGGAGTTTTCGCACGATCTCATTGTTATCAGGCGTCATGTATGCACGATCAAGATACCGAATAATTTTGCTCCATTGACCAAGCGTGTAATTTGCTGCCTGACAGACAAGGGCCGAAGGAATCACTACCTCTTGCGTATCAACAAGAAACGCATGAAGCTCCTTCAATATCGGCTCTGTCGCAGACCTCCTTTTTTCCACAAAAAGATCATCAGAAAGATTTTTCGTGCGTAGATCAGATTCAATCTCATAAATTTTCCGTATGATCATCAAAGCATTATACGCACGACTATTTTTTGACTTCGTATCATAGGCTTCATAAAACTCTCTTCTCGCGTGCGCTAAACATCCGACATGGATGAGCCCATGCTGATTCGCCGGCGAATCATACGCCGCATAACCATCGGTCTGAAGATATCCTTTGAATCCTTCAAGGAATTTCATCGGCACATAACCTGCCCTGGTCGGATGATATTCGTATAACGCAAGAGGACGCCCTCTTTCCGGATACCCTATCGCAACCCACATATATGACTTCGATCCCGGATCCCGATTCTCCTCACAAAGGACCTGAACTGTAGTCTCATCCATGCGAATAAATTCACCGCTTTTAAGTGTCTCTTTCAAGACTTCAAAAAACAGATCCATATTTTCACGAGAAGTCATGGCCCAGTTGCACATCGTAGCGCGGGGTATATCAACTTCAATGCGCCCGAACATTTTCGATTGCCTATAAAATGGAATCGCATCGCAGAACTTAGCCGTTAAGATATACGCCGGAAGTCCTTCACTCGCGATTGAACCCGGGAGCATTCTCTTTGGGGCCGGAGCTGAGATTACTTCCGGTTTTTCTTCATTGAAAAAATCATTGCAATCACATGGCCCGTATTTCAGACGGACATGTTGTAATGCGAATATCTTTGCCGGAATATATTCGAGCTCTTCACTCTCTTCCTGCCCGATCAAAGGGCGATTTTTTCCGCAACACGGGCATTGCTTCTCTTCTTCATATTTCTGTTTGTACTTTTGGAGGGAGATCCGTTCTGCAGCCAATTCTTTTTTCATTAAATTTTATGAGATTATCTTGAGCAACAACCAAGCATTTGAGTTCTTCAATATCATCAGGTAATGTATTGTTTTTCGCATCCATACATTACCTGATAGAATATCATCAAAAAAATTAATATTATTTTTTATGATACAGCTAAAAAAAATAATCGTTCGTGTGCTTTAAAAAAATCTATCCCATCAAGTATCATCATCAATTGATCGCTTGTAATTACACGCACTTCATCTTCATCCCGCGGCCAGGGAAAACGGTCCTTCTCTAATCGTTTCTGCCACAGACAAAAGCCATTGCGGTCCCAATACAGGACTTTGAGTAATTTCCGGTTTTTACCGCAAAAAACATAGAGATTACCTGACAATGGATTTCTTTTTATTTCGTCGGAAACATATACCGCCAGTGCCTGTATCTGTTTTTGCATGTCTGTAAAGCCCGGTTTGATGAATATCTCAAGAGATCTCAAGTCAATATTCATATTCCGGCCTCCATCTCAGTTGATACTGACCGGAGTAAGTCAGCATCGAAACCATTTTTCACTCGTATTGAAAATTTTTCATGAAATACAATTTCGATTGACGATTCAATCGTTCGAAGTTGTGTGCTGATCTCCGGTGAAACTTTTACCAATTCCCCGGTAAGCAATGTTGTAAATTTTTTTTCTTTTTCTCGGAAAGTCCAGTATGACAGATTTCGAGACAGGCAGTACTGTTTACGGCTGAGCCCGCTTTTTTCCCATCGGAATATCTCATTCGTCCAGAATTCTTCGTTTTTTTGTTTCGATGTTTGTATCATAAAATCCTCCAGTTTTTTGGGAGGAATTATAGGTGACCATTGTGAGTTTGTAAAGATGGGGCGAAATTGACGCTTACGTTTATATCTTACCAAAAAATATCATTATTCATTACAATAGTCAATATTTTTTCGTGCAGTACCTCAGGTGAGTGCCTGGAAGAATGAAACAAATAATATAATTAATAGTGGTCAATGAAATATTTACATTTTAAATCACGGACAAAATATGCACTGATTGATGTT
>JBFZEZ010000147.1:0-8026 GCA_041306585.1 Spirochaetota bacterium
GGGGACAATCCAAGGGCGCGGGTGAACACGAAATTATTGATAAAAATTGTATAGATGAATATGATTAAAAAGGCTTTAGCTTCCATGTTATTGTCCTAATACTTTTGGCCTTGAAATACGGTCAATCAGGGGAACGACGGCATTCATGAGCAGTATGGCATAAGGAACACCATTCGGATGGGCACCCCAAAACCTGAATACGCATGTCAGTATGCCGCAGCCGATTCCATAGAGGATCTTCCCTTTACCGGTTATAGGGGAGGTAGTATAATCAGTTGCCATAAAAAAAGCCCCCAGAACGATCCCTCCGGACAACAGTTGAAAGACGGCAAGGAGATGATATTCTGCCAAACCGCCGTAATAACCATGAACGCAAAAAAATAGGGCTGATGTTCCCAGGTACGCAATCGGGATGTGAAGAGAGATGATCCTGCGGACCAGAAGAAAAACACCCCCTATGAAAAAAAATACAGCTGATGTTTCCCCGATAATACCCCACATTGCCTCCAGCGGCATGGACTTAAACATTATCGGTGAAAAAATGACCTTCGTGGCGATGACCGGTTCCCATCCCGTGAAGCTGAAGAGAGACCACGCGACTTCAAGAGAAACACACGCCGCGAGTGCGGGGTTGAAAATATTAAAACCAAGACCGCCGTACAACTGTTTAACGATCACAATAGCAAAAACTGATCCAGCGGCCGCCATCCACAATGGTGCTCCCGGCGGAATATTCATCGCAAGAAGGATACCGGTTATAACGGCTGAGCCGTCATATGCTGTTATCGGGAGGCGACGCATACTCTGGATAAGGGCTTCAGCGAATACTGCCGAAGCGATACAGACAGCGAAGAGGATGAGCACATGCATTCCATAATAAAAAACCGAAAAGACCGCACCCGGTATCAAGGCCACTACCACTGACCACATTATTGTTACAGTTTTTATGCCGGCATGTATGTGGGGCGTCTGTGGAAATATATGTCCGCCAGTTTCTTTGATATCCATCTTAAGCACATCCGAAAGATAAAATTTTCCAAAACAAATTCCGCGGAAATTTATGCATCATCTTGCGGGATGGCCATCCCGATCAAATATGTCAAGGGCCTTCCAGCCGGGCATACATATGAACAGCACCCGCACTGTATACATTCGCGCGGGTTCAGCCGCGAGACACGATCCATTCTTTTTTTCTCGACTCCGCTGCCAAGCTCATTCGGCATGAGGCCGACAGGACACACGGATATGCATGCACCGCACCGGATGCAGGAAGTATAACGGGTTGACGCAGCTTCATCTTTTGAAAGAAATAAAATCCCCGAGGTCCCTTTCATAAAAGGAACATTCATATCATGAACTTTAATACCGCACATCGGCCCGCCGAAAATGACCGTTCCCGGGTCACCCTTAAGTCCGCCGCATTCATGAATTATGTCTGATATACACGCACCAATACGGACCTTGTAATTGCCCGGATTACGAATCATAGATCCAGAGATTGTAACATACCGTTCAATCAATGGTTTATCATATAATACTCCCTCGCGTATTGCGTTTATTGTGGAGACATTCAATACAACAACACCCACATCTTTTGCAGCCCCCCCGGAAAGGACATTTCTTTTCAGGATGCTTCGTATAAGCAGCTTTTCAACTCCCTGCGGGTATTTTGTCTTTGTTTTTTTTAATTTTATTTTTGTGTCCTTAAAAGTCAGGCGATGCTCTTTTAAGGAATTGTTAAGGGATTCAACTGCAGCCTTTTTATCATCTGAAATCGCGATGATCGCGTTTTTAATCCCCAATGCATGTAGAACAATCCTGGTTCCATCAATAATTTCATCGGGATGCGACTGCATAAGAATATCTTCAGCTGTCAGATACGGTTCACACTCAGTGCCGTTGACAATAAGGGTATCAATAGGGTACTCAGAATTAATAATGAATTTTTCAGATATTGGGGATGCATCGCCGCCGAGGTTGACTATCCCGAGGTCCCGGATTTTTTGGTATATATTTTCCCGGGATAGGGTCTGCCAGTCGCTGCTTTGATGCAGATTGGTTGAAGCCTCAAAAGACCCCTCGGCCTCGATTATTATGGTCAACTGATCATTATATATTGTGGGATGTTCGCGGATTGCAATGACCTTACCGGGGATTGAAGCATGCACATTGGCGCTGAAAATTCCCGATGCTTCCCCTATCAATTGTCCTTCATGCACCAAATCACCAACACGCACAAGGGATCGCGCCGGCGCCCCTATATGCTGCTGGAGTGGTATGAAACATTGATGAGGTATTGGTAATTTTATGAACGCTTTATTGGTGGTTAATGTTTTATTTTTCGGACAAATACCACCCCTAAAGGATACCGCCATAATTAGATATCCCTGGTTGAATAAATCTCATCTTTTATTGGTAATTCTTTCCTGAGATTTTTAATGTATGGGAATAAATCTCCGGATTCTGTATAATACTCGCAATCATCCATTATTCGACGCGCAACTGTGAAATATTTGTACAATTTTTCCTCGCTAGATCTTTTGACCCATTTCTTCTTAAGGCATTTTACCCTTAAAACGTATCGATCGGGTTCAGATTCATATTGCCTTATAACAATACAATTCTGGCAGTTGGCGCAAAATATCTTTTCCTTAGCCATTGAAAGGTCTCCTTAACTTTTTCGGTATTTTATTGAAGAAACGATTTTTTTAGATATGAGTTTTAGCATTACACTTAGAAATTTTCTTTTAAATCAGTCAAGCAACTTTTCATATTTTATTGACGTATTTTCCCAAAAACCGCGGAAAATATAATCATTGTTGACAAAACAAAATCTATTGTTACACTAAACATAAAATATAAATGTGCGTGACAATAGACATTACCCTTTTAAAATGACCTGTTACCATAATATAAAGTTTTAAGTATATAATGAAAAATAAAATTAAAACCATACTGCAAAAAGATCATACCCTTGGTGTTGACGAGATTAAGGAAATCAGCAACAACCCTTTCCATCTTATTGACACCGGTTATGAATATGTTGAACTCGGACAATATGAAAAGGCACTGACACTATTTAATATAGGCCTCGGGATAGACGATTCCGATGTTGAAATCCTCAATGGTTTAGGTATAGCCCTTTCTGAACTTGATAAACTCGAAGAAGCAATTATAGTACTGAAACGGGCATTACGGCTCAACCCTAACGATACAATAACAATGGCCAACCTGGCGAGCGTTTACTGGCAGATGGGTGATCTGGACAAGGCAATTCATTATTATAATAACGCTATCCAGCTTGAAACGCCAATTGAAGAACTCTATTCGAACATAATCAACATATACCTTGATGCCGGTTACTTTGCAATGGCATATTCAAACTGCATAGAGTACCTGAAATATTATCCCGATAATCCTGAAGCCAACGAGCTCCTCGCTGAAACAATGATCAGCCTTGCCCTGACAAGCAATTAAACTGTCACTATTTATTGACCGACTCCAGATATTCCTCTACACCATCGTCCTTAAGCATTTTTATGATATCCGCAATTTCAACCTCGCGATCAATCTTCCATTTGCCTTCTTCTATCACAAGGTTAAATATGGCCCGGCCGCCGATCATGTTCTCTACAGGATGCTTTATGTAACGCATCGTGACAACCGCTTTTTGGGGTTTAAGCTCGTCTGGAAAGTATTTAATTCCCATTTCTTCAAGGTCGACATCTTTACCGAGTACAGGGAAAAAAAAGAGCCTGTTTTTTTCGGGAACAAGACCATTTTTCACTGCTTTGTCAATTAACGCCAATGATCCTTTGGTGTAGAATGCGCCCAATTCTTCATAACTTTTAACCGTATAAAGATTACGTATCACCTTCACTGGCGTGTTCTGAACGATCGAACCCTTACAGCCGGACAGTGTTGACCATAAAAAAAAAGTAAAAACAACGATACATGAAAAACGTATGAAGTGTTTCATTTTAATGGCACTGCTCTCTTTGTTCAAGGGATTGCATAATATTTCCGGAGGCATAACGCGCAAGAAGTTCATTGGAGAGAAAATACTGGGTGGAGATGTCGAGTTCGCCCCATGATGGATTCCGATTCATGTGATGGATGGCAATTTTTACAATGCCTTCCTCCGGATCAATAAAAATCCTTTCAGCATGAAGAATGGAATATTCCATACCATCGAGAAATGATATAGGACAGGATATTTCACATTCCTTTTTATCAAATTCCCCGAGCAATTCATACACGAAACTCCCGAGTTTCATCTGGAGATTGAATACCTCCTCACCCAGAGAAACCATACGTTCATCGTATTTATCTCTTGTTTTCACTCTGTAAAACCCATTATCAGCCGTTTTCACACATTCCTGCTGTGCAGGAATGATTTAACATATGATTTTAATATTGGAAAAGTAAAACGATCATTGTTCCCGCTTTTCATGCCGCATTCCGGTTCCTCTTCATCAGCTTCCATTTCATACATTTTATTTAAAATCCGTACCAGGTCTTCAACAAAAAGACCATCAATCTCTTTTCCAAAAATAAAATCATTGCCATCCGGGTGGTCCATGTTGACAAAATCGCCGCACATTTTGCCGCTGTCATCGAGATATATATTCTGCAAATGCAGGTAGTTGACAGTCCCGGAGACACCTGCAGCAGTATCCATAACGGACGGTTCGTCAATACACAAGGGCCGATAGTAATCTTTCCCAGTTATCTGAAGAAACCGCTTTTTAATCGCCATCATTATTTCACCGCGGATATCATCAAGCCTGCCTTCATGAGTTGGTTCCTTAGTCATGGCATCGCTCCTGGATAGTAATATTTTCATCATATTAAGTATCGGAATAATCGCTCATTTACTGGAGGAATTCATGACTTTGTATGCTGCAGAAAAAAATTTCTGCAAAAAACACCTAAAAAAATCAAAAAATATTCAGATGCCTATTATCAAAGGCTATCTCCCCCGGGGGATGGCTTGGCGCTCGTCCAATCATTAAAAGTATTGGTATCGACAAGCGGTTCAGTTCGTATTACAGACATCCCCTCCTTTGAAGCTGGAAGATTGACAGCTCCCCATTCTAAAGGGACAGGGTTGTCTTTCGTACCCCCGTCAATATAGACTTCATCAACAACGGCTCCATCAGATCCTAGTAATGCAACATGCTCCCCGGTATTATTAAGGGTGAAAGTCAATCCAGAATAATCCGGGGTTATCCCAAATGCTTCTTTGAAAAGTACAGGATCAGCAGCAATAACAAAAAAGCCTGAAGGTGGGATGACAGTGTTTTCCTTGAACATCAGCTTTTTACTCCCGCTGGAACCATCAATTAACGAAAAGCCCGCAATATTCACGGGTGACAGATTCCCATTAAAGATTTCAATAAACTCCTTCCCTGTATCACTCCCCTCCGGGTTGCACAATACTTCAGTAATGACAACGCGAGAAATATCCGGTTTTCCTCCAACCTCAATCACTGCAAACGCGGAGATAGTATCGACATGCGCGATAAGGGACACTTGGCCCGGGGCAAGCCCGGTAACGATACCCTCGCCATCGATAGAAACAATTCCCGGAGGACTGCTTTCCCAGGTAATGAGAGCGGCATCTACCAATTTTTTTTCACCTGAGCAAAACACATCCATGACCCTGGCTTGAAAGGTATCACCCGTATAGACTATTGCCGTATCACTTTCAACTTCAATACTGCATCTTACGTTGGATGGTGCCGGATCATTCGGCTGATATCGGTGCGGAGAATCACAAGAAAAGAGGATCACTAGCCAGATCAAACCTGAAATTTTAAAAACAGCCAGGTCCCATGTAAGTTTTGACATTTCCATATGTTGCCTCCAAGAACGTTTAAAATTAAACCCCGATTTTCAATTCAGTGTTTAACTAATAAACGTATGAGAGGATTGAATCATAAAAAAATTTTGTAATTATTTAAATTTTTTTCATTTTTTGACTATTCGCCAAATTTTATTTCATATGATGAAATGCATAAATATACCAAAAATTGGCCCCCAATAGCGGTGAACGATTTAATAAGACTTCTTAAAAAGAAGTTTTGTTATTAAAAATTATTCAGGCTGGTATGGTTACAGCACTGGTGAGAAAATATAATGGCGCAAGCATACTGCTTACGCCATGAAGTATCTGAGTAGTAACAAAATAAAATATGCCGCGAGAGGGACTTGAACCCTCACAGGCTATTGCCCACTAGACCCTGAACCTAGCGCGTCTGCCAATTCCGCCATCGCGGCAATGAAACTATTACGTTCAAGTTGATCAATATCCGTCCTTGGTGTGATTTGTCAACTTAAAATTCAGCTATATTACAAACTGTATTTATCAATAGAATTAACCACAAAAACCCTTTCTTCGTCATCGTCGATCCTTAGTTTTACCTGCTCCCCGGTTTTTTTACCGAGCAGACTTTTTGCAATCGGTGAACGATACGATAATATTTTCTTATCAAAATCAGCATCCCATGGACCGAGGATTGTAAAAGCTGCATTATCGGAAGAGCCTTCATTCACAAGCAGAACCTTTGTCCCCACACTGACCGCTGACGTATCTATGACATTATAATCAAGCACATCAGCCTTTTTCATCTCGTTATCAAGCTTGGAAATGGACAACTTCAGCACTGTCTGCTTCTCGAGAAGGGCATTATATTCAACATTTTCACGCATGTCGCCGGAAAGCTCCGATACTTTCGAAAGCTCTTTTGAAAGCGCAACCATATCCTCATTCGCCATTTTTTCAAGCTCCCGCTTCATCTTGGCGTATCCTTCCCTTGAAACCACGAGTTTCTCGATATCGAATTCCCCGTCCATGTCGACCTGACCCTGCAGTTCTAAAAAATCGGGGTAGCGGTCCTTGATCATGACGATAAATTTTTCTCCATACGTCGGCTCGATATACGATACATTGATAAACAAATCGTATATCTTCCTTATGAGCTGTTTACCGGACCCCTTGACTATCTCATCCAGGACCTTGTTCTCATTATCGAAAAGGATTTCAAGGGTAATGTTCTTCAACCTGTTCCCTTCAATCTCTATCTTTTTCAGTTCGTTCATGAGCCTGAAAAAAGTAATGACAAGTCGTTCATATGAATAATCGAGCCATTCATAATCCCAGGTTTTTGTGAGAATATTCCGTACTATCCAGATGAATATCTCGGGATATTTTTTCGCGAGCGTAATGGTCCCCTCGATGAAACCATTAATAATATTATACTTATGGGAACGGATGAGATTATTTATTATATACTTATGGATACGCACCGGCGTTTCGTATAACAGCTCGGCCATGACCTGGGGCCAGTCCTCCCTTGATTCCTCGATCAGATTGATAAAATCCTTTTTATAATCGTATGAACTTATCTTCTTTGAAATAACGGGGAGTTCCTGGCTCTCCTTTATGTAATCGATGACACGACCCCTGATAGCATCAAGCTTGAGTTTCCCGGGTTCGAGAAAGATCGAGAGGTCATTCAGTATAAAATAAGAAAGTATCTGGCGGGTCGCCGAATCCCCCTTCAATTCGTCTTCAAAATAATCTATAAAATAATGAGCGACATCAGCCCCCTCTGCCTTTGTAATGTTATTGGCAAATTCGAGGGCAAAATCGAGCTTATCACCAAAAGATTCCGTTTTGGTGAATTTATTGAGAAGCTCGTCCGAAAAAGTAATCGGTTTATCCCGCAGGTGAATCACATCCTTTTTCTTTTCTGACACCCCATAATGCGGGTCCTTCTTGATCATGGTTCGGACCTTGCTCCACCATTTCGCCCATGTCTTCTGCTCTACATACCGGGGTATCAATTCTTTCTTGATATCTTCCACTGAAATGGTCCCGCCATATGACTTTATCAGCAAATGAAAAAATTCCATGAATTCATCTTTGAAAAGATTCATCGCCATTTCTGGTTCATCATACTGCAACACATAGAGGTGGTCCTTACCTATTGGCTTTAACGACTGGAGCGCCATCTGGATC
>JBFZEZ010000148.1:0-3301 GCA_041306585.1 Spirochaetota bacterium
GGTCAAGTCTTTTATTGATTGTATAATTCAATGTTTTGAGAAAGTGTACTTTGCATGATGCAAGAAGATTTGCAATTATTCGAAAATTGCCCGGAAACAATGTGAATTGTATTCCGGGCAAACATTATTGATGTTTTAATCTGATTCCATCTCTGTTTTCCAGACTTCCCATACTTTACCCACCAGATCCGGACCGGGTTTCAAGGTCATCTTGCCAGGCCGCCATCCGGAAGGTGTGGCCTCCGTGCCCTTGCTGTTGCGCACCAATTGGAAAGCCTGCAACTGACGTAATGTTTCGCTTACGTTTCTGCCGACAGGGGGAGTCAGCACCTCGTAGGCCTGCACAATGCCGTCGGGATCAATGATGAACCTTCCACGGGTCTCAATCCCGGCATTATCATCATAAATGCCGTACATGGTCCCCACTTTTCCCCCTGCGTCTGACATCATGGGGAATGGGACACCGCCCTTGACCATTTTTGTTAATTCATAATCATTCCACATCTTATGCACGAATACGCTGTCAACGCTCATCGAAAGAAGTTCAACACCAAGTTTTTGAAATGAGGGATATTTATCGGCAACTGCCGATACCTCTGTAGCTCAAACAAAGGTGAAATCGCCCGGGTAGAAGCAGAGTACGACCCATTTCCCGAGATATTCCGAAAGTTTAACATTGACAAACTTGCCGTTGTGATATGCGGGGGCTGTGAAATCGTGTGCTTTTTGACCTACCTTAATCATCTTGACCTCCTTAGTGTTCGCTGTTTTTTCAACCTGATCTGCTGACGCTGACGGCTTAACCGGATCCCCGGGATCCGGGCCTGTCGGTCGTGCACAACCGATCTTCATCTCTTCAGGCATAGTTGTACCTCCATTGTTTGTTTTGCATAGATGAGAATTATTATTGCGATGTTTTGATAGAGATACTTTCCCTTTTGATTTTTTAATGCAATCTGTTTTATATGAAAATAAAATCGCAAAAAACTGTAATGAAATTAATTTTCATTAAAATTAGATTTTGTCAAGATAATTATTGCATCAACAATAGTTACTCTTGTAAGTACCCATTTTTCGGGGGTAATCATTTATTCAGCAACCATCTGTCATCCCCGCGCAGGCGGGGATCCTTCTCGCTAGACGCGATTTAAGGATTCCCGTCTTCACGGGAATGACGTGTAATAGATTTTTACCCCTTAAAAATGACCTCTTACTTACTCTCTTGAAATATCCCGGGAATACTGTGGGAAAAGCGTTGACAAACGCTTTTCCTTATTCTATGAAAAAAATAATAGTTAATCTTAATTTTTAAATTCAGGGAATTTATTATCATGGAAAAATTAAAAAGAGGTTTTACATTAATATTTTTAATAGCTACGGTTGTCGTTCTGTCATTTTTTTCTTCGGCGACCTGGGGAGGGAAACCGGAAAAAATTTCTCCATTATCAAAGCTTGAACGCGCTCCCGGGATGACCGTGCGCGAATTTGCCGCGAGGAACGGTCTCACCGAAATCGTAGCCCGAAAAATTTTTAAAATAAAAGAAGAGAAGAATCTCCTCGAGAAAGTTGAAACATTCGGTCTGTCTGAATCGGAACTGCTGAAAAAAACCAACAAGGCCCTCTCCATCAGCCAGGAATACGAAACAAAAAATTGGTACAAAATCCCCCTTAAGTTTGCCCTGTGGGTTTCATTCCTTGTTCTGGTTTTTTTCCTTTTTAAAAAAAATCAATTATCGGGTAAGACTCGAATAATCCTCTATCTCGCGGCGGTCACTCTCTTCGGGGTGATATTTGGATCTGACCCGAGTCCCATGGGGACGGTAAAAGACGCTGTCGTGCTCTATGGAAAAAGCGGCGCTGTTTTTCCTCCCCGGATGATCGCACTCACGGTCTTTATTATTCTTACCATTATCGCCAATAAATTTATCTGCTCATGGGGCTGCCAGTTCGGCACCCTTCAGGACCTGATCTTCAGGATCAATCGGGATAAAAAAGATGTAAAGGGATTTACACGGCAGATTAAAATTCCATTCTACATATCGAACGGGTTCCGTATCTTCTTTTTTGTGGTTTTTTCATTAGTTGCTGTTTTTTATGCCTATGATATAGTTGAAATTGTCGATCCATTTAAAATATTCAATCCGTCGATGCTCGGCCTGACGGGTGTTATGTTTTTGACCGGTATTGCCGGTGCAAGTCTGTTTATATATCGTCCCTGGTGTCACCTGTTTTGTCCGTTCGGACTGTTAAGCTGGATATTTGAAAAAATGAGCATTTTCAAAATACAGGTGAACTATGATACCTGCATTGCCTGCGGAAAGTGCGAGAAGGCCTGTCCCACATATGTTATGAATGCGATTCTTAAACGCGAAAAACTGATACCCGACTGTTTTTCATGCGGAACATGCATCAATGTTTGCCCGACCGGTTCCATCAGCCTGATTGCAGGCACAAGGAAAAGGCCGCCAGCCGGAAAATTTAAAAACAAGAAATTGAGCTCGGGATGATATCTATAAGCGGGGATCATGATAAAGATAATGACATTGCCCGTGCCAGGGTATCACACTTTCGATGAAGAGGGTTTTCCCCTGAGGATGGGACCCATCGGAAATGCACTTCTCTTTTTTTTATGATTTCAGAAACCGCTTCCCAGAGGTCCCTGTTTTTGACCTGACTGTTATTCGCCGTAAAAAATCCGTTTCGTTCCCAGTTGGCGAGCCATAATTCGGCGCCCCTGATGACGTACCTGCTGTCAGTATGCACGACAGCAGGACCGCCCGGCTCAATAGATTGCAGGGTCTTCACCACGGCAAGGAGTTCGCTCCTGTTGCTGGTGCTGTTTGGTTCACACCCGGTTTTTTCAACGATTTTTTCCGGCGAATAACGAATGACGCCTGCCCACCCGGCGGTACCCGATCGCGAGAGGCTTCCATCCGTGAAGACCTGTATGGCATTTTCCGGTAAGGCACCCTTTTCGCATTTTTCCGGAAAAACAAATGGTATATCGATATCACCGAGAGGCCGGGTTTTTACGCAGATGGAAAGTATTTTTTTCAGCAGGTATTCGTTATCCCTCAGTGTATGAGTAAAGTAAGCTTCCGGGGATTCATATTCAATCATGGAATCGCGGCCGTGATATACAATATGCTGGCACCTGATGTCACAAGGCAGAGGGTCATCGACCGAAATAATGCAGGCGATGCCGCCGCTGACGCGTGTCACATGGCCGAGGCGAAATAGAAGCGTTTTAGGTTTACTCTTCATCACATAATTTCTGATATTCACCTTAAAGATGTATATG